>JBFKGW010000302.1:0-4289 GCA_041633145.1 Alphaproteobacteria bacterium | reverse complement strand
TGACGCCGCGCGCGACGCCCAGCGTGTCGTGCAGCTTGATCAGATCGTCGACCGTGCTGTCCTCGACGTCGAGCGGGCGTGCCTCGTTGAGCGGGAAACGCGCCTGCGGCCCGTAGATATGGAAATGGGTGTCGCAGGTGCCCGGCGGCGCCTTTAGGCGCGGTTTGTGCGTGTCGCGGACCGGCGGCGGCGATTTCTGGCGCTCCATCGGATGTCTCCACCTCGTTTCCTGTTCTCCCGACAGTGAGCCGCCATCGGCGCGCGCCGTCAACTGGCGCACCACGAATCTTGCGTTCAAACCGTTTTAGCGTGACACTGCGCGACCGATTTAACAGCGGTTGCAGGGGATAAACCGGAGAGAGGGAGAAAGCTGATGGACGGAAGTGTTGCACCGGCAAAATTGCCGCAAACGGCGAAAGAGCGGGGCAAGGTCGCGCCGGCCAAACTCGCCCATGTCGTATTGAAAACACCGGGCGACCGGGTAAAGCTGGTGCTCGACTGGTACAAGACCGTGCTCGAGGCCGAAGCGATGTTCGAGACCGAGCATTTCGGCTTCGTCACCTACGACAGCGAGCATCACCGCATCGCCGTGCTGGGGCTGCCGGGCGTCGAGGAGCATGTCGACGGCAAGGCGGGCCTGCACCACATCGCCTTCACCTACGCCAACCTGGGCGATCTGTCGCACACCTATTTCCGGCTGAAGGACGAGGGCATTACGCCGGAATACTCGATCAATCACGGGCCGACCACGTCGATGTACTATTACGACCCGGACAAGAACATGGTCGAGCTGCAGGTCGACAACGTGCCGGAAACCAAATTCGCCGAATATTTCGAAAACGGCGAGTTCACCGAGAATCCGATCGGCGTCAAGTTCGATCCGGAAGATCTGTTCGGCCGCTTGGCCGCCGGCGAGGCGGAAGAAGCGCTGCTGCCGCGCCCGCCCGGCGCGCCGCCGCCGCTGGAGGAGTTCCCGCGGAACTAACGACCATTACCGAGGCCCGCCAACCGGCGGGCCTCTTGCTTAGCTTCTACTGCCGGGTTTCGGCGTGCTGCACCTCGATGGCGTCCCAGATCATCCCCGACAGGTTGGCACCGTCGAAGCGGTCGATCTCCTGGATGCCAGTGGGCGAGGTGACGTTGATCTCGGGGAGATAGTCACCGATCACGTCGATGCCGACGAAGATCAGCCCCTGCTCCTTCAAGGTCGGGCCGATGGCGGCGCAGATGTCATGATCGCGCGCGGTCAGCTCCGACTTCAGCGGCGTGCCGCCGACATGCATGTTCGAGCGCGCCTCGCCCTTGGCCGGCACCCGATTGATCGCGCCGACCGCGTCGCCGTCGACCAAGATGATGCGCTTGTCGCCCTGGCGCACTTGCGGCAGGTAGCGCTGGGCGATCACCGGCTCGCGGTAGAGATCGGTGAACATCTCCAGCAGCGCGTTGAGGTTCTCGTCTTCCGGCGTTATGTGAAACACGCCGGCGCCGCCATTGCCGAACAGCGGTTTGACGATGATGTCGCCATGTTCGGCGCGGAACGCGGCGATGTCGTCGCGGTTCGAGGTGATCAGCGTCGGCGGCATCAGACTGTCGAAATGGGTGACGAACAGTTTTTCCGGCGCGTTGCGCACCGAAACCGGATTGTTCACCACCAGCGTTTGCGGGTGGATGTGTTCTAGCACGTGGGTCGCCGTGATGTAGGCCATGTCGAACGGCGGGTCCTGGCGCATCAGCACCACATCAACGCCCGCCAGGTCGAGGATTTCCGTCGCCCCTTTGGTAAAGAAGTTGCCGGCCTCGCGGCGCACCGTGAGCGGCTGCGCGCGCGCGCGAACGCGGCCGTTGCGCAGGCTCAAGTCCTGCGGCAGGTAGTGAAACAGCGCGTGACCGCGCGCCTGCGCCTCGAGCGCCAAGGCGAAGGTCGAATCGGCGTCGATGTCGATCGCCTCGATGGGGTCCATTTGAATGGCGACGGCCAGGCTCATGGGCGGATCTCCTCAAATTCTATCGCCGCCGGGAAAGGCAGGCGCCTATCATCGCAAGGTCGCTCGGAGGCGTCCAGCGGGCACTGTAGAGTCAGTAGGGTCAGTTGAGCCGGCTGCGCAGCTCGCCGATTAACAACGCGACGCGGTGCTTGTCCTGCGGTGCGGCGGCCAGGTCGTGGCAATGCTCCAGCGCCACCAAAGCGGCGCTCAGGTTGCCCAGATGGCTGTTCAGAACGCCGGCCTCGTGCCACAGCGCGTCGGAGGCGGGCGCGAACAGCAGCATGTCCTCGACCACGGCCAACGCCCCGGCGATTTGCTCGGCCCTGAGGAGGCGCACCTTCTTGTTGTTCTGCAGGCGGATCAGAATGTCGCGGTTGCTCGCCGGCGCATAATGGTCCGGCGTCAGCTCGGCGTCGTCGCCGCGGGTCGCCTTCAACAGCGCGCGCATGTCGGCAATATCGATCGTCTTGCCGCCGTTGAAGGGGTCGAAAATCAGCCGCTCGCCGTCGTCTTCGAGGCGCAGCAAGAAATGACCGGGGAAATTCAAGCCCTCGATGTGCCAGCCCTGGGCGCGGCCGGCGTAGAGATAGAGGATGCCGAGCGCAATCGGCAGCCCCTTGCGCCGGTCGATCACCCGCATCAGATTGGCGTTCTGCAGATCGTCGTAGGACTGGCTATCGCCGGCGTAGCCGTGATCGCCGGAGATCACCTGGTTGAGCGCTTCGTGCTGGCCGGCGATGCCGCGCTCGCCTTGCGCATAAACTGCCGCGACGTCGGTGGCGAGCTTGTCTAGGTGGCGCCGGTAGCGGTCGAGCGGCACGCCCGGGCGGTCGCGCGCAGCCAGCAGCAGCGACGCCGCGCCAACGTCGATGTCGGCGTCGTCTAGGCCCGCCAGCTGGCGCAGCGCGGCTGCCGGGTTGGTATCGGCCGCTTGCACAGCGACGCTCAAGAGCGGTTACCCGATACAGCCGACGGCTTTTGTAGGCGCCGCGGGTCGTCGACCAGCAGGACGTGGCTCACCACCGCGTTTACATCGGGAATGTTGCGGGCCACTTGGAACACCCGGTCGAGTTCTTCCTGGCTTTGTGCGACGCCCAATAGATAGACCGTGCCGGCGACGGCGCGGGTTGAATAATTGATCGAGCTGATGCCTTCGGTGAACAGCAGCTTGGAGTCGAGGCGCGCATTGATCAGGGCGTCGCGGGCGAACGCTTCCGCCCCGGCGCCGTTCTTAACCTGGATCTCGTTGATTACTTCGCGCACGTTGTCGGGCTGCCAGGCCAAGCGCACCGCCTCGTCGGCGATCGCTTGCGTCGGCACGCGCCCGGCGAGCAGCACGCGGCCCTCGTAAATTTGCAGGCTCACGTTCTGGTAGAGGTCGAGTCCGGCCTTGAGCCACAGGTCGTTGATTTCGATGCGAATGCCGGTGTCGGTTACCGCCCCCTTGATGCCGCGCTCTTCCGAGGCCGCGACACCTGCGGTGGCGCCGGCGCCGACCGCGACACCGGTTGGCGAACAGGCCACCAACAGCAACACCACGGCACTGAGGGCCGCGGCAATGCGTACACGTCGGTTCCCAAAGATTGCGCGTCGTCTCATCGTACCGTGGTTAAAGTTCGACTGTGGCGGCAATGGGGCAAATTCCGCGCAACCTCTGTAGCCAAAGTCGCCGTGGTTGGACAAGTCGCTAGTCATCGCCGCTCGGCCGCCACGCATCGACGATATGTCGCGGCCGCCACCACGGCGAAACGAGCACGGCATCGAAGCGGATATCGCAGTCGGCATGATTGGCGTTGCGGGCCATGAAGTGGCTTAACGCGCGGACGATGCGGCGGCGCTGACGCGGTTCGATCGCCTCGGCGGCGGCGTCCAAGCTTTCGCGCGCTTTGACTTCGACCGCCACCAGAACCGTGCCGCGCCGGGCGATGATGTCGATTTCGCCCACCGGACAGCGGTAACCGCGCGCGACGATGCGGTAGCCTTTCGCACGCAACAGCAGGGCGGCGAGTGCTTCGGCACCGCGGCCGCGCCGGTAGGCGGCGCGTTTGACCGCGGAACCGTCGCGCCCCGGCGCGGGTGTCATTCGGTCGTCTCGTTCGCCGACAACGCCAGTGCGCGCTGATAGACTTCGCGGCGGTGTCGGCCGGAGGCGGCGGTAACGTGGTCGACGGCGTCGCGCAGGCTCATCGTTGCCAGCGCCTGGCCGAGCATGACGTCGAGCTGCGCATCATCGACGCCGGTCTGCGGCGCCGGCGGCCCGACGACCAGCACAACCTCACCGCGCGGCGGCCCCGACTTCGCATA
>JBFKGW010000301.1:0-4290 GCA_041633145.1 Alphaproteobacteria bacterium | reverse complement strand
TTAACGTCGACTAAAATCCCGGCAGATCGGGGGACGCATGACGGTCGAACACCCAAGCGCAGAACGGCCGCCCGAAATCGACGGCCTGATCTGCGCCTACCTCTTGGACGGAGCGGGCGGCGGCAAGGCGCTTGACTGGGCCGGCGTGCGGGCCTGGAGACCGGCCGACGGACTATTGTGGGTGCATCTCGACCGCCTGGCCGAACCGGTTCGCGATTGGCTTCTCAATGAAAGCGGTATCTCGCCGGTTATTGCTGAATCGTTGCTCGCGGAAGAGCCCAGGCCGCGCGTACTCGCCGACGGCGATGCACTGGTCGTCTTTCTGCGTGGCGTTAACTTGAACCCCGGCGCTGACCCCGAAGATATGGTCAGCGTGCGTGTCCATGCGGATGCGACGCGGATCGTCACGCTACGGCATACCCGACTGATGGCGGTCAACGACTTGCGCGAAGCGGTCGATCGCGGCAAAGGGCCCAAAACACCGGGCGAGTTTCTGGTGAGCATGACCGACCGGTTGATCGATCGGATGGGCCCGGTGATCAGTGAAATCGATGAAGCGCTCGACGATCTGGAGCAAGAAGTCCAGGAATCGGCGACTTCGGAACTGCGCAATCAGCTGCGCCGCACGCGCCAATCGTCGATCATGTTGCGGCGCTACTTGGCGCCCCAGCGCGACGCTATGTCACGCTTGCAGGCCGAGCGTTGTTCCTGGTTAAGCGATCTGGATCACATGATGCTGCGTGAAATTGCCGACCGGACAACCCGTTATGTGGAGGACTTGGAAGCGGCACGCGAGCGCGCGGCGGCGGTGCAGGAAGAGTTCAATTACCAGGTCTCCGAACGAATGAACCGGACGATGTATGTCTTGACGGTGGTCGCCGCGATCCTGCTTCCGCCAAGTCTGATTGCCGGTTTGCTCGGCATCAATGTCGGTGGCATGCCTGGGGTAGAGAGCAGCGCAGCGTTCTGGATCGTTGCTGCTGTCGTCGTCGCTTTGGCGGTCGTCGAGTATATTTTCCTGAGAAGATTGCGATGGATTTGACTGCTGTGCCGGCGCCGCGACCTGGCAACGTGAATGGGCTGACATGAAAAACATAGTCGATGTGGCGGTACTCGAAGGTTACGTCGCGCAGGCGCGCGCGTGGCTGTTGACCGAGATATTGACGGCCGCGGCGTTGTGGCAAGCCGGCGCCATCATTGTCGCTTTCGGCGTGGCGATGCTTATCACGCCGCCTATTCGCAACTGGTTGGAGCGGAAGGCCGACGAAACCGCCGATAACAGAAGGTTGGCGTTCGTCTGCCGGACCTTCGTTAATTTGGTGACCCCGGTCCTTTGGGTGATTTTGCTGTGGCTCGCCGTCGAAATCGCCAACCGGGCCGGATGGCCGAACAAGCTGATTTCGATCGTCGTCAGCCTGGTCAACGCCTGGATCGTCATCCACCTGGTCACCCGGTTTGTCAGCCAAAAGGCTTGGGCGCGGTTCGTCGCTATCACCATTTGGGTGATCGCGGCGCTCAATATCATTGAACTCCTCGAGCCGGCGCTGGCCTTGCTCGACGGCATCGCCCTGCAGATCGGCAACGTCCGGGTGACCGCGCTGTCGGTCGCCAAAGGCGTGTTTTACCTGGTGGTGCTGATGTGGCTGGCCAATCTGGCTTCCAGCGTTCTCGAGCGCCGCATCCAACAGCTGCCGAGCCTGACGCCGTCGGTCCAAGTATTGTTCGCCAAGCTGCTCAAGATTGCTCTGATCTCGATCGCCGCGATCGTTGCGATCAACAGCGTTGGCATCGACCTCACCGCCCTGGCCGTCTTCGGCGGCGCGCTTGGCGTCGGTATCGGCTTTGGCCTGCAAAAGATCGTCGCCAACTTTATCAGCGGCATCATTCTGCTGTTGGATAAATCGATCAAACCGGGCGACACCATCGGCGTATCGGGAACCTATGGCTGGATTCAGTCGCTGGGCGCGCGCTACGTCTCGGTGATCACCCGCGACGGGATCGAGCACCTGATCCCCAACGAAGAACTGATCACCACCCGGGTGGAGAACTGGTCGTACAGCAACGATCTGGTGCGGCAGAAGATCCCGGTGGGAATTTCGTACGGTTCCGACGTACGCCGGGCGATCGAGCTTTGTATCGAGTCGGCCAAGGCAAGCCCGCGCGTGGTCGGTGACCCGAACCCGGCCTGCCTGCTGAAAGGATTTGGCGACAGCTCGGTCGATTTAGAAATTCGCTATTGGGTGATCGACCCCCAGAACGGCCTGTCGAACTTGAAAAGCGAAATTTTGTTGAGCGTGTGGGATCGTTTCCACGAGAACGATATCCAGATTCCGTTCCCGCAACGCGACTTGCATTTAAAGTCGGTCGCGCCCGAGGTGCAGACCACCGGCATTCAGCCGATCGCCGAGCCGTCAGGCTAAGCCCTCGCCGCTTCGCCCGCTGGCTACATCGACTGAAAACAGCGCAGCACGGCGTCGCGCGACGCTTTCGCCACCTCGCCGACATAGCCTTCCTTATAAGGCATGGCGAAATTGTGCGAGGCTCCGGGATGGGTGACGATTTCGGCGTTGGCATGGCCGGCGTAGGCGGCCCTGATCGCCTCGACCTCGTCCATCGGCACGTGCGGATCTTCGGCGCCGAAATGGAAGCTGACCGGACATTTGACCTGGTCGACCTCGTCGAGATGCTCGCCGATCCGCGTGCCGTGATACGACCCGGCCGCATCGACGCCGAGCCGGGCGGCGGCGAGGTGGGCATAGCGGCCGCCGAAGCAAAATCCCAAAACCGCGACCTTGCCGTTGCACTGGGGCCGGGCCTTCAAGTCGGCGATCAGGTCTTCGATGTCGCGCATGCCCTGGTCGGCATCGAACGCCTCGTAGCGCGCGAACGCCTTTTCCATATCGGCGGTCGGTCCCGGCATCACCCGCCAAAAGATATCGGGTGTCGAAACCACGAAGCCGTCGGCTGCCCAGGCGTCCGACAGTTCCTGCATCTCGTCGTCGACGCCGAAAATCGCCGTGAGCAACAGGATTCCAGGGTACTGACCGTCGCCGTCCGGCGACGACAGATAGCCGGTGAATGTCTCGTCGTTGCGGGTCGTATAAGTGACTTCGGCGCTTGGCATGGTGCTCCCCCGATATGGATTATCATCGTGATAGTTTGACAAATATTGCGGGCACCGGCCAAGACCCGGCCCGCGATTCTTCAATTTTTACGCCCATACGAGCGCGCTACACGAGCTGTTTGATTTTCGCGATGGCCCGGCCGTCCATCAACGCCAGGCCGGCCGCGATCAGCAGCATGCCGGCGATGTGTTGGGTGAGCAGAACTTCGTCCAGCACGAGGATCCCCAGCACGATGGCGGTGATCGGCACCAAAAAGTTAACCAGCAATATGTTGGTTGCGCCGGCGGTCGCGAGCACACGAAAATAGAGCAAATAGGCCGCGCCGGTTGAGATCACCCCGAGGCCGGCGATCGCTGCCCAGGAGCGAACCGCGGGGGCCGCCAGCTGCCAGGGCTGGTCGATCAGTAAAACCGCGGGCAACAAAAGGACGGTCGAGGCGCTCACCTGGCCTGTAGCGACGACCAGCGGCGGCACACCTTGCTTGGAAAACCGGCGACCGTAGGTCCCGGACAGCGCATAAAGGATCGCCGCCAGGATGATTGCGAGCTGACCGAACAGACTAGTTCCAAGGTTACCCAGCGCACTCGGCCCGATCAGGATGACGACGCCGATCAGACCGGCGGCGACACCCGCCAAGCGCATCGGCGTAATGGGTTCGTCGTCGGCGAAAATGTGGGCGACGACGACGGAGAACAGCGGCGTTGTGGCGATCAGGATCGATGCCAGCCCGCTGGCGACATGGGACTGGCCCCAGGCGATCAGCGAGAAGGGAATGGCGCTGTTGATCACGCCCATGACGAAAAACGACAGCCAAAGTTCGCGCTTGGTCGGCCATTCGATACGCATCGAGATCAGAACAAACCATAGGACGCCGGTCGCGATGGCGACCCGCAGAAAGGCGATGGTAAACGCCGGAAAGTCGCTGACGGCGATGCCGACGAACAGAAACGACCCGCCCCAGAATATTGAAAGCAGGACAAGCATTGCCCATTCGAGCGGGCCCATCGTTAAGCTGCGCGTACCGGTCACCGCTGCTCCTCCCAAACCAGATCGCTCAGGCATAGGGAAAGTGACAGGCAGAAACCAGCCGTTTGTTGCGTAGATAAGAAGACGCACGGCCCAATCTTTAACCGTTGTTAACCTTACCCAGCTAAATTGAGGATCA
>JBFKGW010000300.1:0-4298 GCA_041633145.1 Alphaproteobacteria bacterium | reverse complement strand
GTTTGGCCGACATAGCAGACTTCGTCGGCGGCCAGCGGATGCTGCGTGATATCCTGGTGGATCACCGGCGCCGGATAGAGCTGGTTCATCGGCTTGGCGGTATCCGTCAGCGCCAGATCGGCCTGGGTGAACACGCCGCGCACCCCCGGCAACGCGGCGGCGGCGCTGGTGTCGATATTGCGGATGCGCGCGTGCGCGTGGCTCGAGCGCAGGAAGGCAGCATGCAGCATGCCGGGCAGGTGGATATCGTCGACGTAGCGTCCGTGGCCGGTCAGCAGCCGCGGATCTTCCATGCGTTGCACTTGTGCACCGGTGTAGCGGACCATGGCTCAGCCCTCCCCTCGCAGTGTCGCGGCCGCCTCGAGCGCCGCCGCGACGATGCCCTGATAGCCGGTGCAGCGGCAGATATTGCCGGATATCGCTTCGCGCACGTCGTCTTCGGTCGGATCGGGATTGTCTTTCAGGAACGCCGCCACCGAAATCACCATGCCCGGCGTGCAGAAGCCGCATTGCAGGCCGTGGTTTTTCCAAAACGCGTCTTGCACCGGATGCAACGCGCCGTCGTCCGCCGCCAGGCCTTCGACCGTGGTCACATCGTGCCCGTTCGCCTGCACCGCCAGCAACAAGCACGAGCGCACTGCTTCGCCATCGACCAACACCGTGCAGGCGCCGCATACGCCGTGCTCACAGCCGACATGGGTGCCGGTCATTTCCAGTTCGTGCCGCAGGAAGTCGGCCAGGTTGAGCCGGGTTTCGACCTCGCGCGTGTGCGCCGCGCCGTTAATGGTGACGGTGATCTCTCTGGTATCGGCCATCGCTCAGCCTCCTCCATTTGCGCGCTTGGCAGCTTGCGCCAGCGCCCGTTCGACCAAAACGCCCGCCAACCGCTGGCGGTACTCAGTTGTAACGTAGGCGTCCGACATGGCGTCGATCTTGCGCGCCATGGCGCCGGCCTCCTGAAACGCCGCCTCGCTAGGTTCTTCGCCGACCAGCATCGCCTCGGCGTCGCTGAGCCGTAGCGGCCGCACGTCGGCGCCGCCGACGGCGATCGCCGCGCGGCTGATCTTGCCGCCGTCGACCGCCAACAGCGCCGCGACGCCGATAATGGCGAAATCGCCATGCCGGCGGGCGAACTCGACGAAGGCGGCGCCGTGGCGTTCCTGCCAATAGGGAATGCGCACCTGGGTCAAAACCTCTTCCGGCGCCAGCGTGGTCATCATGTAGGCGAGCGGCCACTCGGCGAAGGCGATCTCGCGGGTACCGTCGGGACCGGCGGCGGTCAGCACGGCGTCATAGGCCGCCGAGACGGTGGGCGGCTCCGCCGCCGGGTCGAGGTGGCACAGACTGCCGCCGATGGTGCCGCGATTGCGGGTCTGAAAGTGGCCGACCCAGGACAGCGCTTCCTGCATCACCGGCGCGCACGCCGCGACGGCCTCCGAATGGGCGAGGTCGCGCTGGCGGGTCATCGCGCCGATAACTAGCGCCTCGCCGCTATCGTCGATGCCGCTGATCCCGGCGACGCCGTTCAAATCGATCACATGGTCGGGCACGACGAAGCGCATGTTCAGCATCGGCATCAGCGACTGGCCGCCAGCCAGCAGCTTGACGTCCTCGTGCTCGGCCAGCAGCGCCACCACGTCGTCGACGCTCGCCGGGTCGTGATAGACGAAGGGTCCAGGTTTCATGGCATCCTCACCTCAGTTTTCTCTCAGGCGGTCCGGCCGCCGCCGAACCAGCGGCGGATTATCGCCACCAGTGCGCGGAACAGCACACCCAGCCCGGAAATGCTCTCGGCCGCGGCGGGCGGCGCAGGCGCCGGTTCTGCGGCCGCCGCTTCTGCTTCGCCGGCCGCCGGTGCGGACGACGCGAGTTGCGCTGCCAAATTTTTGGCGAAGTCGGCGATGATCTGCGCCGCAATCTCGTTGATCAGGCCCGCCGCGCGGCCGTACTGGGCGACCGAGCCAGTGAGGTTGAGATCGGTGGTGATATCGACGCGGGTGTTGCCGCCGTCGTCAACCATGGCAAAGGTGACATCGGCCTGGGCCGCGCCGCGTCCTTTGGTATCGTTGCCTTTGGCGCGTAGCCGCGCCGTGTGCGCGGCAGCGTCGACGTCTACCAGCTCCGCTTCGCCGGCAAAACTGAGTTGCACCGGCCCGACCCGCACCTTGGCATTGCCTTTGAAATGGCGGTCGTCGACGGCCTCGGTCAGCTCGGCGCCCGGCATGCAGGGCGCGATGCGCGGTACGTCCAACAGCACTTGCCACGCCGTCGCCACATCGGCGGCCACGGTAAAACTGTTCTGCAATTCCATCGTGCCAACGAGCGGGCGCGTGCGGCGCCACCTCCCCCTGTTCCGGCCGGCGTCAATCGGCCAGCATTCAAATTATTTCCGCACCGTAGTTTTCTTATAGTGGAATCGCAACCGGCCCGTTGCAGCAAAATTAGTCCTGGTCGCGGGCCAGCAGCCGCGCCACCCGTTCCTCCGTCTTCGGATGGCTGCGCAGGAAGGTCGGTACGTCGCCGCGCACATAGGGCTGGAACAGGCGTCGCCAGATCGACGCTTGCTCGCGCTCGATTTTCTGCAACGCTGAGGCGAGGCCGGCCGGATCACCGGTAAGCTCGGCGGCATAGTCGTCGGCATCGAATTCGCGGTTGCGCGACAACGCCAGTTTCAGCAGCGACACTGCGGTCGGCGCGACCGCCAGGACGACCAGCGTCAATAACGGTACCCGCACGTCGCCGGCGACCGCCAGCCAGATCGCCAACAACAGCCCCAGCGTCGCAAAGGTCCGGGTCAACCGGGTCATCACCTCCGACAACATCAACAATGTCATGTCGCCGGACGCGACATGGGCCAGTTCATGGGCAACGATGCCGTGCAGCTCGCGCGAGGTCAGATGACGCAGAGCGCCGGTCGAGATCGCGATCACCGGTTCTTTTTGCGTACCGGTGGAAAACGCCATCATGTTCTCCCCCGGCAAGCAGTATAAGTACGGCATGTCTTCGAGGCCGGCGCGTCGTCGGAGCGCGTTGACCGTGTTGTACGCCTCCGGCCAGTCGTGGGGCTCGATCGGTTTGGCGTTGAACATTTGCATGACCAAGGCCGGCGCGACGCGCTGGGCCGACATGATACCGGCGGCGATCAAGGCGGCAGCGATGACTATGCCGTTGGGGCCGGCGATCAGATTGGCGCTCAGCAGCAATACCGCGGTAATCGCGCCGAGCAGCGCTGCCACCATCAGCCGGCTCTTTTGCCGGTGCTGGCTCATGCGGTGCCGATCGAAACTGTAACTCATCACTTGCCTAAAATCGTCTCAATTGCCATCGCATCAATGCGACAGCGAGATTTCAGCAAAGCCGTGCGCAGGGTCAAATGATCGGGATCAATAAGCTGGTGCGGGCGGAGAGACTCGAACTCTCACTCTGTTGCCAGAACTGGATTTTGAATCCAGCGCGTCTACCAATTCCGCCACGCCCGCATCGCGACGCACGCCAAGACTTAGTGGCGTCGCCGCGCGGCGTCAACGAGAACCGCACGCGACAGCGGGCAAAACGTGGACACAGCGCGCGCGCGCCTGTTACAGGGCTTCTGTCTGATGGGCCGACCGATTCGGGTACGGGCGATGTTGCGAGGATTGTACGACTGGACGCTGCAGCTCGGCTCCAACCGCCATGCGGTGTGGGCGCTGGCGGGTGTCGCGTTCGTCGAGAGTTCGGTCTTTCCGATCCCGCCGGATATTTTGCTGATCCCGATGGTGCTGGCGGTGCGCGAGCGCGCCTGGGTGCTGGCGGGTATTTGCACGATTGCCTCGGTCCTCGGCGGCTACCTCGGCTACGCCATCGGCGCGTTGCTATTCGATGTCATTGGCCAACCGATCATCGACTTCTACGGGTTCCAAGCCGCGTTCGCCCGGTTTACCGAGCAGTATAACGAGCTGGGCGCGTGGATCGTCGCGTTCTTCGGCGTCACTCCCTTCCCCTACAAGGTCATCACCATCGCCAGCGGCGTGACCAACCTGGATCCGGTGGTCTTCGGCGTCGCGTCGGTGGCCTCGCGCGGCCTGCGGTTTTTCATCGTCGCGGCGCTGCTGTGGCAATTCGGCCCGCCGATCCGCGCCTTCGTCGAACGCTACCTCGGCTGGGTGGTGCTGGTGTTCTGCGTCATGCTGGTCGCCGGCTTTGTCGTCTTGAAGTTTATCTTCTGACCGCGACAATCGGCTCGTTGGCAGCCGCACCGCCGGCCCGCTAAAATCACGCTCATGGCAAAGAAAACAACAAAGAAAGAAACGCCGGCGCGC
>JBFKGW010000299.1:0-4306 GCA_041633145.1 Alphaproteobacteria bacterium | reverse complement strand
GCCCGCCCGTTCGCCGAATTCATTCAGCGGCCGCCCTACGACACACTCGACGGGGCGCGATTGGAACGCCTCGAAGCCTATTACCGCTTCGTCGATAGCTTCGGCATGCGGGCGGGTAACCCGAACGTGTTGGCGATGCTGCTCGGACGCCCGCCGGCCTCGTTCGCCGATGTGGCCCAGCGCTAGTTATCGATGCCGGCGTCGAACTTGAAGCCGATATCGTTCATCCGCGCGACCGTATCGGCGCCAAACTCCTCGGCGATTTCTTCCCCTAAGCTGGGTGCAAAAGCTACTTTGTCGAATTCGTCGCCCTCCGGCGTCTGAATGACGACGAATAGATACCCCGTCTCGTCGGAAATGTTCTTGAAATTGCGATTGACGCCGGGCGGGACGGAAATGAAATCTAGCGGCTCGAGGATGGTGCTGTGCTCGCCATTGTCGCCCCAACTGATTTCGAAGCGGCCGCGCACGCAGAAGAAGTTTTCGACCGTGTTCTCATGGGCGTGCAGGCCCGGATTATCCCCGGGCGGGCTTTCAGCGAGAGAAATCGTAATCCCCGGCGCGCCTTTTACCGGCGCGATACTGTTGCGGCCGGCCCAGCCTTCCGGTGACATCACCGGATAGACGGACTTGGCGGATACTTTCTCCATGGCTTCCGGCGGAATACCCTGGGCGTCGTTTTGCGTCTGCTTATAGGGTTTCAACTTGTCAAACCGGGCGGTACGCCGGCCCATTTCTTCTTCGGATATATCGACTGTTTTCATCGTGGGCTTCCTCCAGCTGAATTTGCCCGAGATAATGGCCCGGTCCCCGGTCGGGGTCAAAGGTGATTGGTAGGTTCGGAGGTCTCAGTGCGATGATCCTGATAAGCGGCGCCAATGGGACGGCGGGGCGTGCGGTGATAAGCCATCTGGCGCGCCGCGACGTGGCCGTGCGCGCCTTGGTGAGCAACCCGACCTCGGCGGCCTCGATTGCGGCGCTTGGCGCCGCGCCGGTTGTCGGCGATATGCGTGACGGCGAAGTGCTGCGGCACGCGCTGGAGGGCATTTCGACGGTCTATCATATCGCGCCGGCCTTGATCGCCGACGAGCTCGAGATTGGCCGCCGTTTCATCGGCTTGGCGCAGGAGCGAGGCATCGAGCGCTTCGTCTTACACGGCGTGAGCTATCCCTATGCGCCCACCATCAGTTTCCATTGGACCAAGATGCAGTTGGAAGCCGAGCTGCTCAGATCCGGGCTAACTTTCACGGTGATCCGGCCGACCCAGTTCATGCAGAATATCACCTGGTCGCTGCCACAGATCCTGGACAGCGGCGAGTTCGCGCTCCCCTACGATCCCGACCAGCGCATGGGGTTCGTCCACATCGACGATCTCGGCAAGGCAGTGGCGCGGGTCTTGAGCGAGCCCGGCCATAGCGGCGCGACCTACGAATTGTGCAGCACGGCCGAGCCGATCGATCGCCACGATATGGCGGCCGCGCTTTCCGCCGCATTCGGCGTCGACATTCGCGCGGTCCGCTGCGCGATGGAAGATTTGCAGGGGTCCCACTTCTTCGCCTCGTTGACCCCCGAGCAGCGGCAGCAATTGGCCAATATGTATGACCATATCGACCGGTTCGGCACCGCCTACTTCAACAACGATGTTATGGAAATGTTAACCGGTGAGGCCTCGACGTCGTACGCGGAGTTCGCCAAAGAGCTCGCTTCCACCGGACTGGGCGAAACTTCCTGATAAGCACGCTCACGGTACGGACGCATGCAACTCATGCGAGAAAACTGCTTTACCGGGCTTTTATCGTTACTTTCACTCTTTTAGATTAACCTTGCCCTACCTGGGATCGTTAAAAGCCGTGGCTTTTAACCAATCGTTGATCAATTCCCCAGTACTTTGCCAGCCAACCGAATGGCGGCCGAAATCTGGCGCCAGCAATTCGGCCTGGGCAGCAATGACCGGACATATGCGCGACAACGAAAATCTTCCAAATTCGGACGCAAGCGCCGCCTGCGTCACCGAGCGAGACATGCTGCTGAGTGCCTTGGACACGTTGGCCGGCGGTCTGATCATCATCGATTCCGAACAGCTTATCGTCGCCGCCAATAAGTTGGCCGTTGAGCTGCTAGACATACCGGAAGAATTGGTGACGCCCGGATCGCGTTTCGGCGATTTTGCGCGCTTCGCCGCCGAGCGCGGCGATTATGGCGAAGGTGACGTCGACGAAAACTACAAGCGCGTTATGTCGGTCCTCGACAAGCGAGAGCCGTACGAACTCACGCGCCGCCGCCCCGACGGTATGATTCTCGAAATAAACGGTAGCCCAATCCCGGGCGGCGGGTTCGTAACGCGGTTCCGCGACGTTACGGCTGAGAAACAGCAAGCGGCTGAGTTGGCCGACGCGACCCGATCGAGCCAACGTTTCAAAAGATTTTTCGAATTGTCGCAGGAAATGATGGGCATCGCCGACAAGGACGGGCGATTGCACACCATGAATAGCGCTTGGACCGACCAATTGGGCTGGACCAGCGAAGAACTCGGCGGCAAGCCGTTTATCGACTTCGTTTCCACCGAAGATATGGCCACGGTAAAGGCCGCGCTCAACGATCTGGCGTCCGGCAAAAACGCCTCCGAGTTTTCCGTCCGCTTCGCTTGCAAGATCAGTGAGGAGCGTTGGCTGGAATGGCATGTCGCGCCCGATAACGACGGACAGCTCTTCTGCGTTGTCCACGACGTCAACGATCGGCGCCACTATCAGCAGGAACTCGAACAGGCCCGGGCAGCGGCAGAAACAGCGGCGCACTCCAAATCCGATTTCCTGGCAACGATGAGCCATGAAATCCGTACACCGATGAACGGCATCATTGGCATGGCCAAATTGTTGCTCGATACCGACCTCGAGGCCGAACAGCGACACTACGCCGAATCGGTGGTCGAATCGGGTGAAGCCCTGTTGGAGATCATCGACGATATCCTCGATATCTCGAAGATGGAGGCCGGCAAACTCGCGATCGACGCGCAAGATTTCAGCATTGAAAAAGTCCTGCGGTCGGTGGTCGATGTGGTAACGCCGCGGGCCATGGAAAAACGGCTCGAACTGGCGACGTACATCGCCCCCGAAGTCACCAGTTGGGTGCGCGGCGACTCCGGAAAACTTCGCCAAATCTTGCTCAATTTGTTGGGTAACGCGATTAAGTTCACCGATTCCGGCGCGGTCTCGGTCCGCATCACGATCGATAGCGATAACGATCATGAGCAGCACCTGCGTTTCGAAATCAAAGACACCGGAATTGGCATCCCCGATTACGCGCATTCGCATCTGTTCAAGCGATACAGTCAAGCCGATTCTGCGACCAAACAAAAGTATGGCGGCACTGGGCTCGGCTTGTCCATCTGCAAGCAACTGACCGAAATGATGGGCGGCAATATTGGATTCAAAAGTGAAGCAAACGTCGGCAGCACGTTCTGGTTCACCCTGCGGCTCGGCCGATCCGAAGCTCCCGAAGACGTGACCGCCAGCACCCAAGTTGCTGCCGAGACTCCCATGAAAGAACGTTTACCGATGGCTGATACCAACACCGCCCAAGTGGCGCCGCAAAGCGAGAGCGAGCCCGACAAACCGAGCGCCCTGCGTGTCCTGCTCGTCGAGGACAATGCGGTCAATCAGATGCTCGCCATGGCCATTCTGAAAAAGGCCGGCCATCGCGTCGACCTGGCTACCGACGGTGTCGAAGCGGTCGAGAGCGTGAGTCATAACGTTTACGACGTGGTGCTCATGGACATCCAGATGCCGAATATGGACGGCCTCGAAGCGACCCGGCGTATTCGCGCCATGGATGACGAAACGAAAGCCAACGTCTACATCGTCGCGATAACCGCTAACGCTCTGCTCGGCGACCGCGAGACCTGCCTATCGGCCGGCATGAACGATTACCTGCCGAAACCGATCGATCAGAAACGCCTGCTTGGCGCGCTCGAGCTCGTCCAATCCGACGCGCCCGCCGAACCCGAACCGGAGCAGGCAGAAGAGAATAATCAGGTTGTGTTCGACGAGGCGGTTTATAACCACCTCGTGGATACCGTCGGCAGTGATGCGGCTGCCAATATGGTGGCCATCACGATCGCCAGTGCGCCGGCAACAATGGCCCTGATCCAAGCTGCTAACGCCGAGGGCGATCTCGAGAAAATGTACCGAGAAGCCTACGATATGGGCAGCAATTTCAATAGTCTCGGCGCCATCCGCCTCAACGCCCACATCATCGAATTGACCAAGGCATGCCGCGATGGCCGCGCCGCGCGCGCCAGCCTCCTGGC
>JBFKGW010000298.1:0-4311 GCA_041633145.1 Alphaproteobacteria bacterium | reverse complement strand
TTGGACCGGCCGGTTATGGTCAAGCCCGACGAAGCGCGGCTGGTGATGGATGTCTATACGGCAGCCGATCTGTCGGACGAACTCGGCGAGCCGGTGACGCTGCCACGCAACGATCCGTCGGCAGCGATCGCGGCGAAGTAAGCAACAGCCCTTCGCTGTAGCAGGAGGCGGCGGCGCTAGCGCCGCTGTAGGGAGGGATAAACACGGATGGCTGATACCGGCGGCGACCCGGCGCCACGCGGCGCGTGGAACTTCAACACGGTATTTGGCTTGCTTGGCATCCTTGTCGGCGTGGTTCTGTTTATTATCACGCCCGACCAAGTCGAACGGCCGCGCTTGCTGTTTGGCCAGAAGCCGTCCGGTCTCGATCCGGATTTCTTCCCGCGGCTGGTTTCCGTTCTTTTTATCGTCACGGGCGGCTGGCTGATCTGGCGCGCCCGATCGCTGGTCGAGGAAAACGGCATTCGCCAGCTCGACAGCGAAGGGGTCATCAATGTTCTGGTGACCGTGGCGGCATTTCTGGTTCTGGCCCTGATCATGCCGTGGCTGGGCTTCGTCATCTCGTCAGTCTTATTGCTTGGCTTCCTGTCGACTTTTTACGGCAACCGCCATGTGATCGCCGGTGTCCTCATCAGCGTCAGCGTGCCGCTGGTTTTCTATAATATTTTGCGGGTCTGGCTGCAGGTCGTACTGCCGCAGAATCCCTTCTTCCCCAACGTTTTGTGGTTCTAGGGACGCGGGCGCGGCGAAAGGGCGGATAGGCGATGGAAGAGCTGATTGTTGCGATGGGCCAGGGTGCCGGGATTCTGTTCAATCCCGACACGCTCTTCCTGACCATTCTCTACATCATCGGCGGCCTGCTGCTGGGCATGTTCGTCGGGGCGCTGCCGGGCCTGACCACGTTGACGGCGATGGCCATTCTGCTACCCATCGTATTTTTCTTGCCGCCGATCTTCGGCCTACCGTTTCTGCTCGGTATCTATAAGGGCGGCATCTATGGCGGCAGCATTCCGGCGATTTTGGTGTCGATGCCGGGCACCGGTGCGGCCGTTGCCACCACCTTCGACGGGCCCGCGTTGACCCGCAAGGGCAAGGGTCGCAAGGCGCTGGAGATTGCCCTGTTTTCCTCGGTCGCCGGCGACCTTACCAGCGATATTTTCACGATCTTCGCCATCGTGCCGATCGCGCTGATCGCGCTGAAGATCGGACCGCCGGAGTTGGGGGCGGTGTTGTTCTTGAGCCTCATCATCATCTCGGCGACCGGTTCGGGCGCCTTCGTCAAGGGCCTGCTGGTGATGGTGCTCGGCCTATCCATCGCCATGATTGGCCAGGACCCAATCGGCGCCCTGTCGCGCTTCACCTTCGGCATTTTCGAACTGCGCTCGGGGATCGGCCTGCTGCCCATGCTGATCGGTTTGTTCGCGCTGTCGGAACTGCTGCTCAATATCGAAAAACGGGCGACCGCGTATATCGACACGAAATTCAAAATTCGCGAAGGCGAACGCCTGCGATGGCATGAGTTTACCGCGTGCGGTCGCACCATCATGCGCTCGACCGTGATCGGCACCTCGATCGGCATAATTCCCGGGGTCGGCCAGGTGGTGGCGGCATTCGTCGGCTATGCGGCGGCCAAGAACGCGTCGAAGAATCCGGAAAACTTCGGCAAAGGCGAGCTCGAAGGCGTCGCCGCTGCGGAAGCGGCCAACAACGCGGTCAACGGTCCCACCCTGGTGCCGATGCTGACCTTCGGTATCCCCGGCGACAACATCACGGCGATCCTGCTCGGCGCGTTCATCGCGGTGGGCATGCGGCCGGGTCCGCAGCTGATGGCCGAACAGGGACCGCAGGTGTTCGCCATTCTGCTGGCGATGATACTGGCTAACTTGTTGTTTCTCATCGTCGGCTACTTGACCATACCCGCGTTCGCGCGGGTGGTGCGCATTCCCAAATCGCTGCTCATGCCGCTGACCATTATGTTCGCGTTCGCCGGGGTGTTCGCCGTGCGCAACAACCCGACCGATCTCTACGTGCTGGCTGCGTTTGGCGCGATTGGCTATCTGTTGCGCAAGTTCAAGTTCGATATTGCGCCGCTGGCCATGGCGTTCATTCTCGGACCCGAGATCGAACGGGCGATCAGCCAAACGCTCAGCCTGTCGCAGGGCGACGTCGCCGGCTACATTCTGTTCGAACGGCCGATCACCGTTGTCATTCTGGTGCTCACACCGATCATCGCCTGGTATTTGTGGCGGCGGTCGACCCGTTTACGGCGGGAAAGTTTGCGATTTGTCAGCCAGGAGGAATAGCGCCGTTACGCCGGTGTTCCTTGACAAGGGCCCGGTGCGGTGGTGTCGTGGTGTAAGTCTTATACAAGAATTCGGGCCGGCCGGGGTTGTCCCGTAGAATACCAGAAGTCGGCTCCTGTTTGCCCGCGCACTTTAAAGGGAGGAAATTATGCGCATGAACCTGATGAAGATGGTGTCCGCTGCCGCGTTGATGCTCGGCGTGAGTATCGGCGGTGCAGTTGCCCAGGACTATCCCAACAAACCGATTACCCTGATTCTGCCGCTGGGCGCCGGCGGCTCGCATGATCTGAACTCGCGCGTTTTCACGTCGATTATCCCGCAGTACATCAACCAGGCGATGATCGTGAAACTGATGCCGGGGGCTAGCGGCCAGACTGGCACCGCGGCGGCGGCGACGGCGCCGGCTGATGGCTACACATTGCTGTTCAGCCACAATTTCTTCGACCAGTTGCAGCAACACGTCAACGATCTGCCCTACAAGCCGTCCGAGGATTTCGTCACGGTGGCACGGCTCAACTCGGCGCGGGTGTGTCTAATCGTCCGGGCGGATTCCCAGTTCAAGACGATCAACGAATTGCTTGAATTCGGCAAAGCCAATCCCGGCAAGCTCGAATTCTCGCACTCCGGCCAATGGGGCGCGGGCATGGTGCCGGGCGCCCAGTTGCTGCAGTGGGCGGGCGTCCAAGCGAACATGACGCCCTATCGCGGCGGCGGCCCGTCGCTGCGTGCGTTGCTCGCCGGCGACGCCGACTTCACGCTGCAGTTCCCCGTGACCATTCAGGGGCAGGGTGACGCGGTGCGTACCCTGGCGTGCGCGGCCGACGAAAAGAAACTCGGCAGCCCGCCGACCTTCGCCTCGCTGGGATATCCCGGAGAGATCGGCGAGATGCATCGCATCGTTTTAGCGCCGCGGGGCATTCCCGAGGATCGTCTGGCCGTGTTGCGCGAGGCGTTCATCAAACTGCAGGAAGACAAAACCTACAAACGCTTGATGGCCAAGATCGGCGAAGAGACCAACTTCATGAGCGGCGAGGAGTACGAGAAAATCCGACCCGAGCAGAGCAAAGCCTATAAGAGCCTGGTCGACAGCATGACCAGCGGTTAATCGCCGTATCTTCTGTTAAGCTGATGGGCGGTGATCCCGGTGGGGTCGCCGCCTATCTTTTTATAAGAAACGACGATCGAAACAGGGAAGACGCGAGCGATGGATCAGGCGATCTGGGCAACATGGTATGATCTGCCCGACGGCGGGCGCGAGGAATATCTCGACTGGCTGCACGGTGAGTACTTGCCCCAACTGCAGACCCGCCCGGGTATTGCCTGGGCCGCCCATTACGAGAGCCAGGGCGGCGGCGCCGACATGCACAAGGTCCGCGAGAACTTTCCCCAATCTGTCGGCATGGAAGGCGTCGGCGACGGCACCCAGTTCCTCATGCTCGCTGGCGCGGTTGAGCCGTGGACTTTGTTGGCGCCCAGTATCGTCGACGAAGAAAACGCCCTCACCGGCACGGCGCGGCAGATGCTCGATTTGCGCCAGGGCGTGCGGCCGTGCATTTTTTCCGTGTTTGCGCGCATCGACGGTCCGGAAATGGACCAGCGGCCGGCTGGCACGACGCCGGGACCGGCGATCCAGATGGGCAGCTTCCGGACCGCGAAACTGGAAAACGAATTCGATGTCGGCGCCTGGTACGCGCAGTACCGTCTGCCGGCGATGGCGCGCATGCCCGGCTGCATCGCCGCCCGGGTGATGCTGTCGGTCGCCGGCTGGGCGAAATACTCGGTGCTCTACGAGTTCACTTCGCTCGAGGCGCGGTTGGAAAACTTCGAGAAACCCCATGAAGCGCTGGCGCTCGACGAACAGGAATGGTCCGGCCGCGTGGTGCGATACACCATGCACACGCCCGGATCGCCCACGGTCGGCTTACGAATCTGGCCGCCGGTCGCGGACTAGTCGGAGCGCAAACCTTGGCCACGATCGACGTTCGCTTCGGCGGCTATCAGGGGCCGT
>JBFKGW010000297.1:0-4312 GCA_041633145.1 Alphaproteobacteria bacterium | reverse complement strand
CCGGCCAGCCATTCGGCGACGGTTAGAACGGCGCGCTCGTAATTGTCATGGGTAAGCTTGATGTTGCGCAGGTTGCTGGTGCCCTGGCCGGGGCCGTCCATTACCAGCATGTGCATGCCGCGATGGTGCGCATGATTGACGCGCGGGTCGGGGTACATCTCTTTGACCATGTCGCAGCCGGGAATGTAGATCAGCACCGGCGCCTGCGGGCTGCCCGGCATGATGTGGAAGTTGCATTGCAGCTCGACCCCTTCGAACGGGATTTCCACCCGCTCGAGCGGGTAGGGCGACAGTTCGATGACTTTTTCGTAGTTGGCGATGCAGCGGCCGTGCAGATACTGCTTCTCGTCGTTGGTCTCCAACACCGGGTGTTGTGCCGCGCCGAAATTGGACGAGGCCCGGTAGTATAGTTCGAACGCCGTGGCGTTGTGGCCGGCGGCTTCTTCTTCGGCGGCGATCCGCTCCATGCGCTGCGCGATGCGGCCGACATGTTTGGAGATTTGGCCGTGGCTCTTGACGCTTTTTGGCAGTTGCCGGCTTTCTTCATCCCAATGGAAGACACGACCGGTCTCCTTGACGATGTAGTCGAAAATCCATTGCTGGCGATCGCGATCCAGGCGTGGCGTACGCATTATTGCAACTCCTCCGTTTTCAGATGTTTTGGTTGTTCGACAATGGCGCGGGCAGCTTAAACCGCCGTCCAGCCTCCGTCGATGGTCAAGCTGGCGCCGGTGATCAGCGCCGAAGCGGGCGAGGCGAGGAAGACCACCGAGCCCATGATATCGGAAATATTTCCCAGGCGTTTCATCAAGATCCGGTCCATCACGAAGGAGTGGAACTCCGGATTTTCGAACATCGGCTTGGTCATCGGCGTCTCGACAAAGGTGGGGCCGATGCAGTTGCTGCGGATACCGGCCTCGGCGCCCTCGGCGGCGATCGCTTTGCTCAAGCCTTCGATGGCGTGTTTGGTCATACAATAGACGGTGCGCCGGGGGGAGCCGACATGGCCCATCTGCGAGGACATGTGGATCATGCTGCCGCCGCGGCTGCCGGCGAGCATGCGCCGCATCGCCGCCTGGGCGACCATGAACATCGCCTTCACGTTGAGCTCGATCAGAAAATCGAGATGGTCTTCGGTGACGTCGACGAACGGCTCGGGAATATTCGAGCCAGCATTGTTCATCAAAATATCGATCCGCTCGAGGCCTTCGATCCGGTCTTTCACCTGGGCCGCGTCGGTGACGTCACAGGTCAGCGGCCGGGCTTTGCCACCGCGACCGGCGATCGCCTCGGCCACTGCCTCGAGCTCCGGCTGGGTACGGCTGACCAGAACCACCTCCGCGCCGGCATCGGCCAGGGCGATGGCACAACCTTCGCCGAGCCCGCGACCGGCGCCGGTGACCACCGCGGTCAGCCCGTCGAGACGCATCGAGGGTGTGTGCAGGGCTTCAGTCTCGGCAACGCTCATGAATTTCTTTCCCCCTGGTCGGCGCTTATTTGTAGCCGCCCGTTGTAACTGGCGGCATTGCCGCCGACAAATTATCACCACCGGCGCTCAGATCGAAGCGATTCTGGTGGTTGCACGAATATGTACTTGCCAAAGATCGCTGCGGTGACGATAACCCTTACCGCGCGCGAAACGCGTACACGGGCGACAAAGCGAAAAATTGAAACTCGGAGGCGAGGAGACAATGGCGAGAAAACCAGCGGCAAGAAAACCGGCGGCTAGAAAACCAGTAGCGAAGAAGGCGACGGCAAAACGCCCGGTGCGACGCAAGAAAGGTCTACGAAAAGCCGATGTAGTTCGTAAGGGCAAGCAACTCAGCAACTGGGGCAAATGGGGCCGCAACGACCAGCTCGGCGTGCTCAACTACATCACGCAGAAAGACATCGTCGAAGCTTCGAAACTGATCAAACGGGGCAAGGTGTTCCGCCTCGGTCTCGAGCTCGACGAAAACGGCCCGCAGCGTGGCCTGTTCGGTGGCCGCTGGAATCCGATGCACCAGATGATGGCAACCGGCACCGACGCCGTGCAGGGTATCCAGGAACCGCTGGTCGGCATGCGCTACGCCGATGACGCCATCAACCTGCCGACCCAGGCGGCCAGCCAGTGGGATGCGCTGGCCCATGTGTTCTCGGGCGATAAAATGTGGAACGGCTATAGCGCCACCCTGGTCGACTCGCGGGGCGCCCACAAAAACGGCATCGAACATTTCGCCGACAAGATGGTCGGCCGTGGCGTGTTGCTCGACGTCGCCCGCTATAAGGGCAAGAAGCGGCTGGCTGACGGCTACGGCATCACCAACCGCGATCTCGATATGACCGCCAAGAAACAGGGTGTCGAAATCAAGCGCGGCGATTTCGTCCTCATCAATACCGGCCAGATGGCGGATTGCCTCGACAAGGGCGAGTGGGGCGGTTACGCCGGTGGCGATGCGCCGGGCCTCGCCTTCGAGACCGTCGACTGGATCCACGAAAAGCAAATCGCCGGCATCTGCTCCGACACCTGGGGTATCGAGGTGCGCCCCAACGAAACCGTCGACGGCACCAACCAGCCGTGGCACTGGGTGACCATTCCCCATATCGGCATCGTGCACGGCGAGATCTGGTATTTGCGCGAACTGGTCGCGGACTGCGCCAAGGACGGTGTCTACGAATTTTTCCTGTGCGCGCCGCCGCTCGTTATTAGCCGGGGCACCGGATCGCCGATAAATCCGCAAGCGATCAAATAGGGTCGATCCAGCAACCGGGCTTTAACCGCCGGCATGGCTGCGCAATAATCCGCCGGCAACAACTTCAATCAACCAAACACGGCTGCCGTTAAAAAAGGCCGTGGAAGGGGGAGACACATGCACCGTTACGACGATGAAGAATACCGTTTCGACATGAACCTCATCCTGGAGATGACGGAAAAGTGCAAACAATGGGGTAAATGGGGACCCGACGACGAATGGGGAACCCAGAACTACGTCACCGATGAAGACCGTATCAACGCCGCCAAGTTGGTCAAGAAAGGCAAGGTATTTGCACTCGGTCTGAATTTCGACGACCAAGGCCCGCAACGCGGCCTGTTCGGCGGCCGCTGGAACCCAATCCACACCATGCTCGCCACCGGCACCGACGCGGTCCAGGGCAAACAAACGGTGCCCGGCAAGAAATACGCCAACCAATACGCCGACGACGCGATCTCGCTGCCGCTGCAGTGCGGCACCCAGTGGGACGCGCTAGGGCACGTGTTCAACCAGGGTAAGATGTGGAACGGCTACGACGCCACGCTGGTCGGTTCGCGCGGGGCGGAAAAATGCGCCATCCACAAGATGCGCGACAAGATGGTCGGCCGCGGCGTGTTGCTCGACATCGCCCGCTGGGCTGGCGTCGACAGCCTCGACGACGGCACCGCGATCGATGCCGATGACCTCGACCAGTGCGCCAAGGACCAGGGCGTCGAGATCCGGCGCGGCGATACCGTCATCTATCGTACAGGCCACATGGAACGGTGCCTGAATAACGGCGATTGGGGCGGTTACGCCGGTGGCGATTCACCGGGCGTGTCGTTCCACACGGTTGAGTGGATGAAGGATACCGAGATCGCCGCCATCTGTGCCGATACCTGGGGCTGCGAAGTCATCCCCAACGAGACCGACGACGTATTCCAGCCCTGGCACTGGATCGTCATCCCGATGATCGGCATCACCATGGGCGAGATTTTCTATCTCAAGGATCTCGCCAACGATTGCGCCGACGATGGCGTCTACGAGTTCATGTTCGTCGCGCCGCCGTTGCCGGTCACCCGCGGCGTCGGCTCGCCGATCAATCCGCAGGCGATCAAATAAACGGGATGTCAATCTCGGCGGTTCAGTCGAGGATTTCTCGCAAGGGGTCAGCGAACCGGCGCTGACCCCTTTTGCTTTTTTGGAATGGGACAGAAAGAAAGTCGAGCCATGGCTATTACGACGAAATACATCTACATCGCGAGCATGGACGTCGACCCCGATAAGGAGGCGCTGCTCAACGAAGTCTATGACACCGAGCACGTGCCGGCCCTGCTGAAAGTACCCGGGGTCATCTCGGTCAGCCGGTTCAAAGCCGAGCCGTTCACCATGAGCATGGGCGGCGAAGAGCGAAATGTTGCGGTGGGCGATACGCCGGCATATACCGCGATCTACGAGATCGAGAGCCCCGACGTTCTGCTCAGCCAGGCCTGGGCCGAAGCGGTTGAGGCCGGACGATGGCCGGAGCAAGTGCGGCCCTATACCAGCAACCGCCGCCAAGAGCTGCGCCGGGTGATCGATTCCGACGCTTGAGCCTTGGT
>JBFKGW010000296.1:0-4321 GCA_041633145.1 Alphaproteobacteria bacterium | reverse complement strand
GGGTTTGGCGACGCCGCGCTCGCCGACCTCGACCACCGCGATAACATCGCCGGTCTCGCCGTCGAAGGCGCTCAAGCTGACATTTTCCTTGACCGTGGCCAGGACCGTGGCGCGGGCATTGGTATCGGACATGAGACTTACTTTCCTTCGAATGTTGGCGCTCGCCGATCTTACGCTACTTATAAGCCATGCGCCCGAGCGATCACTCGATCGATCCAGCGGCCGATAGCGAGCAGGCGGTCGTCGTCGCTGCGGCGGCCGACGACCTGCAGCCCGACCGGCATACCGGACGGCCCGGTGAACGCCGGCAGCGACAGGCACGGCACGTACATCAGCGTCCAAATACGGTTGAAGTAGGAAGGCTCGATGGCAACGCGGTCGGTCGGTGCTTCGCCGCGGGTGCTTGGCGTGATCAGGGCGTCGAAATCGTCGAATACCGCGTCCATGGCAGTGCGGGCGCGTTCGGCGAGCGCTGTGGCGTTCGCGTACTGCGCTGGCGTGATGTCCTTTGCCTCGCGGATGCTCTTCTGTGCCCAGGAGTTGATCTGGTCCAGGCGATCGCCAACGTCCGCTGCGATGGCGCGGGCATCTTCGGTGCACAAGATGGTCGGAAATTCCACCATGGCATCGGAGACCTCGGACGGCGGCTCGATGTCGCTTACGGTGGCGCCGGCGCCGGCCAGGATCTCCGCGGCCTCGGCCAGCATGGCGACCGATTCCGGCAACGCCTCCGGCCAGACCTCGGTGCGGCACACGCCGATGCGCGGGCCCGCGCCAACGGGAAGATCCAGCGCAGCCGGCTCGCCGCCAATCGAGGCCGCGCGCATTAGCGCAACGTCGTCGAGCGCGCGCGCGAACAGGCCCGGCGTATCGATCGACGGTTTGGCGTGGCGCACATTGCCGGACGGGAAGTCGCCGAAGCTCGGCTTGTAGCCATAGATGCCGCACAGCGATGCGGGCAGGATAACCGAGCCGCCGGTCTGCGAGCCGGTCGCCAGCGGCACGTGGAAGTCGGCGACGGCGGCGGCCGAGCCGCTCGACGAGGCGCCAGGCGCGCGCTCGAGGTCGTGCGGGTTGCGCGTCGTCGTCGGCACCGGGTTGGCGAACTCGGTGGTACGGGTCTTGCCGAGGATGACGGCGCCGGCGGCACGCAGCGCGGCGACCCACCCGGAATCAGCGTCCGGGCGGTGCCCTTCGTGGAGCGTCGTGCCGTAGCCGGTCGGCATGTCGGCGGTATCGTAGATATCCTTGATTCCCACCGGGATGCCGTGCAGCAGGCCGCGCGAAGGTTCGCCATCGCGCTCGCGCGCCTGATCGAGCGCCAGCTCGGGGTCGAGGAACACCCAGGCGTCGAGGTCCGGCTCGCGCGCCTCGATGCGGGCGAGGCAGTCGCGCACCAGCGCTTCCGACGTGATCTCGCCGCTATCGAGCTGGGTGCGGGCTTCGCTCGCAGTCAGCAGGTTCAGCCCAGCCGGGCCGGCATCACGGAGGTCGGCCATGGCTGACGTCTCCTCATTCGTTGGCCTCTCAACAATTACCCTCATTCTGAGGAGCCCTTTCGCCTCGCCCTTCGAGACGGGCCTAACGGCCCTCCTCAGGATGAGGCGAAAGGGTGTCTCGAAAGATGAGTATCATTATGCGCCATCTGATATGTGACGGCCTAGGCGTTGAGCCCTTCCATGAGCTCGCCTGGGTCGATCGGTAGCGGCAGTTCCTTGCCCTGCTTGGCCGACAGGTCCATCGCCATGGTCAGCACCAGGTTGCGGTGGCCTTCGGCGGCGGTGGCGTGCGGCGTCTGCTTGCCGGAATAGATGCGGCTGAACCAGGAATTGGTCTCCTCGCGCATCGGCCCCCACAGCTCGCCCTGATACACGTCGCCCGGCGGGAAGCTGGTGAGGAAGTCGACATGGCGCTCGACCTCGATCTTCAGCCCTTCGGGGTTGTAGGCCGGACCTTGCGGGTGCTCGGTGGCGAGAATCACATCGCGGTGGGTGTCCTCGATGTCGATTACCCCCTCGGTGCCGACGATGCCGATCTCCAGCCCGTAGATGGCGCCGGGCCACTCCTTGGGCAGCGCCCAGCAGATGTTCATGGAGAAGATCGCGCCGCTTTCCATGGTGAACACGCCGAAGGTGGCGTCCTTGGTGCCGAGCTCCTTCATCACGTTCTCGGTCGAACGGGCGTAGATCGACACCGGCTTGGCGGCGTCGCCCATCAGCCAGAAGCACATATCCAAACTATGGGTGCCGGAAACCACCATCGGCGTCAGATGGCGGCGGTCCTGGGTGAGCCGCACCTCGCCGGTCGGCGCCATGCGGTTCATGAAGGCGCGCACCACGGCGCAGTTGAGATCGCCGATCTGGCCCGACGAGATGCGCTCTTTGACCACCAGAAAGCGCCGGCGAAAGCGTTGGGTATAGCCGACCACAGCGTCGACCCCGGCGGCCTCGATGGCGGCCAGCACCTCGGCGGATTGGCGGGCATCGGTCGCCAGCGGTTTTTCGATGAACAGCTTGCGGCCGTGTTCGGCCGCCGCCAGGGTCGGCTCGACATGGGCCCAGGTCGAGGTCGCGACGATCACCGCGTCGACCTCGGGCCGGGCGATCAGCTCCTGGAAATCGGTGGTGAAGTAGTCGGCGCCGATATCGTCTTTCAGCTTCTGGCCGACCGCCTCGTTCATGTCGGACAGGCCGATCCAGCCGATGCCGGGGTAATCCTTAGCGAGTGCGGCGCGCATGCGCCCGACCACGCCACAGCCGATGACCGCCAGCCCCAGTTCTTTCTTATCCGCCATGAAACGCTCCCTTATCCCTGATGTTCGTTGTGGTGTTGGCTTGTTATAGCGGGTCGGGCGGCGTCTGTGGATGGGGCTGGCGTCGAACCGCTGGAAATCGCAAACCCATGCGGCGACACGGTAACCGGCCGAATACCGTGATCGTCACAGCAGCGGCCGAAATCTGGTAGACTGCGCGGGAGGCAATGTCGCGGCACTCGTGGAGAGTGGGACTAGGCCGATGATCGTTAATAAAACGAGACGGTTACGCCGGCTGCCGGTGGTTCTCGCCGCGGCGGCGCTGGCCAGTGCGGCGGGCCTGAGCGCGAACGACGCGGTGGCTGGCGAACACAGCACCTCGGCGTCGTCCGAGGCGACGGTGGTCGGATTGCGCCAGGCCGGCTGGGTGGTGACCGAGCGCCAGGAACGGATCGAGCGGCGGCCCGGCCTGCCGCCGTATGAGATGTTGGAGCGCACCATCCACATCACCACCTTCGTGCTGCAGAAGAACGGCCGGCGCAAACGCTGTCGGCTCGACTATGACAGCCAGCTCGAAGTTTTTGACCAGGAATGCCGCGACGCCGAGTAGCGGCTCGGTTGTCTATTCGCCGCGCGGTCAACGCAGCGTACGGTTGGGCTGGCGGATTTGTTCTTTAAAGCCTTCTACCGCCGGGTTGTCGCTATCCGCCGGTATCGCTTCGCCGCTGCCACAAGGCAGACAATACCGGCAACGAATATCGCCACGCCGACCGCATAGACGATCCCGTAGAAGATGCGGATATTGACAGCCGAAGGCGTATCGCCGAGGTGCAGCAGCCAGTCGTTGAGGATCAGCCAACCGGTTGCGCCAAACAGGACAAGCGGTACGCCGAAGGCCACTGCTGCCCCGACATTGCGCCAGGCCCAGCGCTGCGGATCAAACCAGATTGGCGCCAGCGTCTCGAGACGTCTGTTTACATCCTCAAGGGCGGCCGGCATTTGGCGTTGCAGCAGGGAATGGAGTTCGCTGCGGAGATAGAGCAAGCGGCCGAGCAACAACGCGCAGATCGTAAATCCGACGGCGAGGATCAACGGGTAGGCTAACACGGCCTCGTTCAGGCCGATCGGCAAAGTGCCGAACGGCGATTGGAAACTGCTGAGGCGCGTCTCGATCCGGGCGCGCTCCTCCTCGATTTTGGCCGGGTCGGGCAACGCGTCGAGCCGGTTTTCGATCTGCGCGAGCTGTTCTTCAAGCGCGATGCGCTCCGATTCGATCTTGTCGAATTCGGCTACTTTGCCCTCCAATTCCGCAGACTTGTCCTCTAATTCGTTTTCGAGCGCGGCCAACTCGCTGTCGGACGCGGCAAGCCGTACCTCCAGCGCTTTTCGGGACGCTTCGAGCTCGGCGACCTCACCTTCAAGCCGTGTCGCCTCCCGGGAAATTTTATCGAGACGCAGCTCGACAGTATCGTTAATGACTTCGAAGGCATCGCGGAATTCGTCTTCCAGCAGTTTCATAAAGTCTTCTTTGCCGCCGATCGATCGCCAGAAGGTTCGATTTGCTTCCAG
>JBFKGW010000295.1:0-4324 GCA_041633145.1 Alphaproteobacteria bacterium | reverse complement strand
TCGCTGACCGAGCTGCTCAAGGGACTGGTCAAGATCAGCCTGGTCGCCGCGGTTGCGCTGGTCGTGATCATGCCGGTGTTCGAGCGGATCGCGCTGGTGCCGGCGATGCCGTTGCCGGTGTCGCTCGGCGTGCTCTACGACACCATGGTGCGGCTGCTCGGCGGCGTCGTCGCGGTGGTGACCGCGCTGGCCTTGCTCGACTATTTCTATCAGGTCTACGAGCACCGCAAAAAGCTGCGGATGACGCAGCAGGAAGTGCGCGACGAGATGCGTCAGTCCGAGGGCGATCCCCACGTCAAGGCGCGGCTGCGCCAGATCCGCACCGAACGCGCCCGCCAGCGCATGATGCAGGCGGTCCCGGAAGCCGATGTGGTGATCACCAACCCGACCCATTACGCGGTCGCCTTGAAGTACGACCAGGACGAGATGGAAGCGCCCAAGATGGTCGCCAAGGGTATCGACGAGGTGGCGCGGCGCATCCGCGAGGTCGCCGAAGAGCACGAAATTGCGATGTTCGAGAACCCGCCGCTGGCGCGCGCGCTGTACGGCGCGGTCGATATCAACGAGTACATCAAGCCCGAGCATTATCAGGCGGTCGCCGAAATCATCGCCTACGTGATGGGCATCAAGAAGGACCGGCCGCGCCCGATGGCCGAGCCGTTTCCTGAAACAGGCGATTGATCGCGCCACCGGGTTTCCCGACGGTTGCCATGATATCGGCACACGTGACAATTTGGTTGACCGCTGGCGAACCCAAGTGCCGATCGATGAGGACAGTGCAGACACCATGAGCGTAGCCGACCACCCTTCCACCGAGGATCGGACGGCGCTATGGCGCGATCCGTTGTGGCTCGGCGTGATTGCCGTCTTCGTCGCCGCCAGCGCGGTGCTGATCGGCGCGATCGGCGGCCGCGCGGCCGCCGTAATCGACCTGTGGGCATTGGCGGTCGGCGGTGGCGCGGTGGCGATCGGCGCCGGCGCCAGCGCGGTGATCTTGGTAGCGCGCCAGCCCACCGCCAAGGCGGAGACCGCTTCCGCCGATAGCGTCGTCCACAGCTTGCCCTACGCCAGCGCGATCATCGACAACACCGGCCGCGCCCGCTCGGCCAACGACAAGTTTCAGCAACTGTTTCCCGAGTCCCGGCATGCGCCGCTGACCGCGCTGAAACGGCGGCTTGGCGATGACGATGCGGCCGCCGATTTCATCGGCCGTCTGGTCGCCGCCGTCGCCGCGGGGGTGGCGGCAAGCGAGGATGTTCTGGCCGCCGACGACGGCGGCGGGATCACCTGGCTGTCGATTTCGGCAACCCCGTTGGCCGACCAGAGCGGCTGTGCGCTATGGACGTTTGAAGATATTACCGCGCGCCGCGAAACCGAGGCGGCGGCGCGCGAGGCTCAGGCGCATCTGAGCGCGTTGGTCGAAAGCGCGCCGGTCGGCTTCTACAGCGTCGATCAAGACGGCCGCTTTATGCTGGTCAACGATGCGCTGGCGTCGTGGCTCGGCTATGCGCCCGGCGAAATCGAGGACCTGGGACTGTATCTGCACGACCTGGTCGTCGCCCCGCCGCCCAACACAGCGGCCTATCGGGTCGCCGGTACCGGGGCCGCCGAATCGAGGGGAAGCGACCAGGCGGCGCAACTGCGTTGCCAGAGCGGCGAGGCGCTGCCCGTGATTGTCGCCCAGTCGGAAAACCGCGAGGCCGATGGCGGCCTGCGCACCAGCTCCGTGGTGCGCCGGGCGGCGCTCGAGCAGCAAACCCGGCCGGTGATGATTCAAAGCGAGCATCGGTTCCAGCGCATGTTTGATAATGCGCCGGTCGGCATTGCCCTGCTCGACAACGGCGGCCACATCTTGGACTCGAACCGCGCCTGGCAGACCCTCGTCGCGCCGAGCGATGAAAATACCGCCGGCCGCCCGATTAGCGAATTCGTCGCCGACGACGATGTCGGCAAGGTGAAGAGCTGGCTCGAGCGGGTCGCCAGCGACGAGGCGGCGGTGGCGCCGCTGGACGTCACCCTGCGCACCGAAACCGAGACCGGCGGCCGGCGTATCGCGACGATGTACTTCCGGCGCCTGGGTCGCGGGCTCGGCGGCGGCGGCCTGGTGGTGCACTTTCACGACGCCACCGAGCAACGCCATCTCGAAGAGCAGTTCGCGCAGGGCCAGAAAATGCAGGCGGTCGGCCAGCTGGCCGGCGGCGTCGCGCACGATTTCAACAATCTGCTGACCGCGATGATCGGCTTCTGCGATCTCTTGCTGCTGCGCCACAGCCCCGGCGACCAGTCGTTCGGCGACATCATGCAGATCAAGCAGAACGCCAATCGCGCCGCCCAGCTGGTGCGCCAGCTGTTGGCGTTTTCGCGCCAGCAGACCCTGCAGCCGCGCGTGCTCAGCATTACCGATGTGTTGGGCGATTTGACCAACCTGTTGCGCCGCCTGATCGGCGCCAACATCGAGCTGAATATTACCCACGGCCGCGACCTGGGCCTGGTGCGGGTCGACCAGGGCCAGCTCGAGCAGGTGGTGATCAACCTGGCGGTGAACGCGCGCGACGCCATGATCGAAGGCGGCGAGCTGGCGATCCGCACTTTCAACGAGTCGGTGGTCGTCGAAAGCCGGCGCGGCTCGGAAATCGTCATGCCCGGCGACTATGCGGTGATCGAAATCGCCGATAACGGCAGCGGTATTCCGCCGGACGTTCTCGAGCATATCTTCGAGCCGTTCTTCACCACCAAGGAGGTCGGCGCCGGCACCGGCCTCGGCTTGTCGACCGTCTACGGCATCGTCAAGCAGACCGGCGGGCAGATCTTCGTCGACAGCACGGTCGGCGCGGGCACCAAGTTCACCATCATGATCCCGCAGTACGAGGCGCCGGCCGGCGAGGAGGTGCGCAAGGCCGAACCGGCTGACGGCCCGGCGGCCTCTGAGACCACCGGCGCCGGCACTATTCTGCTGGTCGAGGACGAGGACGCGGTGCGCCTGTTCTCCGCGCGCGCGCTGCGCGCCAAGGGCTACAAGGTGCTCGAGGCGCGCACCGGCGAGGCGGCGCTCGAGCTGCTCGGCGCGGTCGACGACGTCATCGATCTGATGGTCACCGATGCGGTGATGCCGGAGATGGACGGGCCGACCCTGATCAAGGAGATGCGCGATAACCGGCCCGACCTGCCGGTGATCTGCATTTCGGGCTACGCCGAAGAGACCTTCCGCGAGAAGCTCGGCGAGAGCGACGATATCCACTTTTTGCCGAAACCGTTCAGCCTCGACCAGCTCGCCGGCAAGGTAAAAGACGTCATGAGCCTGCCCCATCCGTAGCGCGAGCGTTCACGTTTTCGCCTTAATTTCCGCGCTTGTTCCGCTAATAATTACTCTTTGCGCAAGTAGAACAAAAAAAGAACTTGCATATAAGAACAAAACCGGTACATTGAATCTCCATCGCCGCCCGCGCACCGGTTGCATTGCGGCTCAGGCGGCAGTTGTGAAATAACAGGAGGGTTCCCATGGCGACCTCGCTTCGCGTCGTTGAGAAGGATCAGATGGAAGACAAGAACAAGGCGCTCGACGCCGCGCTCGGCCAGATCGAGCGCGCCTTTGGCAAGGGCTCGATCATGCGCCTGGGCGACGAGCAAGCGGTCGAGGTGGCGACGATTTCCACCGGCTCGCTGGGCCTCGATATCGCGCTCGGTCTCGGCGGCGTGCCGCGCGGCCGGGTGGTCGAGATCTACGGGCCCGAGAGTTCCGGCAAGACCACGCTGGCGCTGCATGTCATCGCCGAGTCGCAAAAGTCCGGCGGCACCTGCGCCTTCATCGACGCCGAGCACGCGCTCGATCCGGTCTATGCCCGCAAGCTCGGGGTCGACCTCGACGACCTGCTGATCTCCCAGCCCGACACCGGCGAACAGGCGCTCGAGATCGCCGATACCCTGGTGCGCTCGGGCGCGCTCGAAGTGCTCGTCATCGACAGCGTCGCCGCCCTGGTGCCGCGCGCCGAGCTCGAGGGCGAGATGGGCGACAGCCTGCCCGGCCTGCACGCGCGGCTGATGAGCCAGGCGCTGCGCAAGCTGACCGGCTCGATCTCCAAATCCAACTGCCTGGTTATCTTCATCAACCAGATCCGCATGAAGATTGGCGTGATGTTCGGCTCCCCGGAAACCACGACGGGCGGTAATGCGCTGAAATTCTACTCGTCCGTTCGCCTGGATATCCGCCGGATTGGCGCCATCAAGAACCGTGATGAGGTGATCGGCAACCAGACCCGCGTCAAGGTCGTGAAGAACAAGGTCGCGCCGCCCTTCCGTGAAGTCGAGTTCGACATTCTCTACGGCG
>JBFKGW010000294.1:0-4335 GCA_041633145.1 Alphaproteobacteria bacterium | reverse complement strand
GGATCCGAGAATCGTGACGCGCGCGCGCAAGCTCGATAAAATCACCTATGAGGAGATGCTGGAAATGGCGTCGCTCGGCGCCAAAGTGCTGCAGACGCGATCGGTCCAGCTGGCGATGAACCACGGCGTCCCCTTGCAGGTGTTGTCTTCGTTTGACGGTAAAGTGGGCAGCGATCTGCCCGGTACGCTGGTGGTTGCCGAGGAAGAGATAGTGGAGCAGGAAATTGTAAGCGGCGTTACCTACAGCCGCGACGAGGCGAAAATAACGTTGCTACACGTGCCCGACCGGCCCGGCGTGGCGGCAGCGATCTTCGGCCCGTTATCCGACGCCAACGTCAATGTCGACATGATCGTGCAAAATGTTTCCGAGGACGGCAGCTCGACCGACCTGACGTTTACGGTGTCGCGCGGCGATCTGCAGCGGGCGATGGAGGTCCTCGAGGCGTGCAAATCAGAGCTCGGCTTTTCTGCCTCGGTGCCCGACGCCAACGTGGTCAAGGTATCGGTGGTCGGGGTCGGCATGCGCAGTCATGCCGGTGTCGCTAAGCGCATGTTCTCGGCGCTGGCCGAGCACAACATCAACATCCTGGTAATCTCGACCTCGGAAATTAAGATCAGTGTGCTGATCGCCGAAGAATTTACCGAACTGGCGCTGCGTGCGTTGCACAGCGCCTACGGACTCGACGCCGCTTGATCGCGCGATGATCCGACGCCTCCAGCCGCTGCGGCCCGGACACGTCCGTGTTTGGGTGCGGCGGCCGGGGCTGGACAAATGAGATGACGGCCGAAATAGCGCCTTGGATCGGTTCGCGCCGCCTGTTGCGTAGTCTGCGCGACGTGATGGCGGGGCCGGGCACATCGCAGCAACGCCTCGACCAGATCGCCAAGCTGATCGCGCGCGACCTGGTCGCCGAGGTGTGCTCGATCTATGTCCGCCGCGCCGGCGATATTCTCGAGCTATTCGCCACCGAAGGGCTGCATCAGAGTGCCGTGCACCGGACGCGGCTGCGGGTCGGCGAAGGCTTGGTCGGCTTCATCGCCGCGCAGGCGGTGCCCGTCGCCTTGGCCGATGCGCAGGCGCACCCGTTGTTCGCTTACCGGCCGGAAACCGGCGAAGAAATGTATTCCTCGCTGATGGGCGTGCCGATTTTGCGCGGAGGCCGGGTGATCGGCGTGCTGGCGGTGCAAAACCGCACCCAGCGCAGCTACACCGACGAAGAGGTCGAAGTCCTCGAGACCATCGCCATGGTGTTGGCTGAACTGGTCGCCGGCGGCGATGTCATCAGTCCGGAAGAAGCCAAATATGGGCAGGATTTGGGGGCCTTGCCGCTGCGCCTGGAAGGGCTGTCGCTCAGTCCCGGGCTCGCCCAAGGCACCGCCATACTGCACCGCCAGCGCGTGACCATCGATCACATGTTATCCGACGATCCGGCTCATGAATCTGAGCGAGTGCGCGAAGCCGTCGAGGCGGTGCTCGGCCAACTCGACGCGATCTTGGAGCGGCCCGAAATGTCGGATGCCGGCGAGCACCGCGATGTTCTGGAAACCTACCGCATGTTTGCCCAAGACAGCGGGTGGCTGCGCCGCATCGAGGAGGCGATCCGTACTGGGTTGTCGGCGGAGGCCGCCGTGCAACGCGTCCAGGATGACACCCGAGCGCGCATGGCACAGGTGAGCGACCCTTATCTGCGCGAGCGGCTGCTGGACTTTGAGGATCTGACCAATCGGCTGCTGCGCATTCTGACCGGCGACGATTTCGACGCCGACATGGAGTTACCCGAGGACACTGTCCTGGTCGCACGGTCGCTGGGGCCTTCGGAGTTGCTGAATTACGATCAGTCACGTCTAAAGGCGATCGTTCTGGAAGAGGGTTCAACGAACGCGCACGCCACCATTGTCGCGCGCGCGCTCGAAGTTCCCTTGGTCGGCCGCGTCGAGGGTCTGCTATCGCGGATCGAAAGCGGTGACGGGGTCCTGGTCGATGCCGAAAACGGTATCGTTTATCTGCGCCCCGGCGACGAAGTCCGCACCAATTTCGACGCCGCCATGGCGGCCCGCGGCGAGCGCCTACGATCCTATCGGGACTTGCGTGACCGGCCGACGGAGACCAGGGATCGCGTGCCGGTGTCGCTGCAACTCAATGCCGGTCTGCTGGCCGAGATGAACCATCTCTATGACACCGGCGCGGCGGGGGTTGGGCTGTTCCGCACCGAGATCCCGTTCATGGTGCGGGCAACCTACCCCGACGTCGAAACCCAGGCAGAGTTTTATCAACGCGTCATCCAGGAAGCCGACGGCCGGCCGGTCACCTTCCGCACGCTCGATATCGGCGGTGACAAGGTGTTGCCGTATGTTCGCGCCGGTGAGGAAGACAATCCGGCGATGGGCTGGCGGGCGACGCGGATCGCGCTCGACCGGCCGGCCATGCTGCGCCACCAGCTTCGCGCGCTACTGCTGGCGAACAGTGGACACACATTGTCGGTGATGTTTCCCATGATCGCCCAGGTGGCCGAATTTACCGCTGCCCGGCGCCTGCTCGACATGGAGGTCGCCCACTTGCGCGACAGCGGTGCACCTCTGCCCGACGCCATTCGCGTCGGCGTCATGCTCGAAGTGCCGGCATTGGCGATGCAACTGCCGGCGTTGCTGCCGCGCGTCGATTTTGTCTCCATCGGCAGCAACGATCTGGTTCAGTTCTTATTCGCTTCCGACCGCGGCAATCCCAGGCTCGAAGGGCGGTATGATCACCTATCGCCGGCAGTCTTGACATTCATTCGGCAGATCAGCGATGTCTGCCGCGCCGCCGACGTTCCGTTAGCCGTGTGCGGCGAGATGGCCGGCGATCCGCTCGCCGCGATGGCGTTGATCGGCATCGGTATCCGTGACCTGTCGATGTCCCCGGCCAACATCGGTCCAGTCAAGGCTATGGTGTTAAGCCTGGAATGTTCAACTATGAGTAGTTATTTGCAGACGTTGTTATCTTCGCCGGCGCCGAGTATCCGCTCGCACCTAAAATCGTTTGCCCGCGACCACGGCATAACAGTTTAGTGTGTTGTCGTCGGTGGAGTCGATTTGCTAGAAAGCGCTGTCTGCGGCTATCGAATATGGTTTATTTTCTTTTACTTAACCCTTTTTTGGTTAGATATTCAGTTACAGATGTTGAAAACTCTTGATGGCCACAGATAGCTGCGGGCCGGTGCAATCCGGCCGGCGGATGTCGGGATAAACGATGGTTGGACTGGGACCACAATCATTCCGCGTAATCGAATTTGACGGTGCGGCGGCGAACCAAAGCGAACCGTCGACCGAACATGTTGGCGCCTTCCTGCGCGAGGCGCGCGAAACCACGGGCCGCGGCCTTGCCGATATTGCGGCGACGTTGCGTATCCGCGCCAAATTCCTGCAAGCGATCGAAGACGGCCGCTACGAAGACCTGCCGGGTCCGACCTACGCGGCGGGGTTCATCCGCTCCTACGCCGATTATCTTGGCCTCGATAGCACAGCCTTGTTGGCGCAGTTCAAGAACGAGCCCTCTGGCGCCGAAGCGCAGCCCGAGCTCGAATTCCCCGTGCCGTCGACGGTCGGCTGGTTCCCCACCGGCAAGGTGGTCGCCAGTTGCGCCGTTCTGGCGGCAGCGGTGTTCGGTGGTTGGTTCTACCTGCAGACCAAGGACGCGTTGGATGTAGCTGCGGTGCCGCCGCCGCCGGGTGCGGAACCGGCTGAGTCGGCGGACGCGACCAGCGAACCGGCGGCGGACGATACGGTTACGCTGGCAGCCGCGACCGAGCCGGCACAGCCCGACAGCGGATCAATTGAGATACCGAGATCTCCCGTTGACGGGGCAACGGTCGAAAATGGTGAGCAGCCATATCGGCTGCCGGTCCCGGTCACTGCCTTGGTAGCGCCGGATCCGGTGGCGACCGAGGCCGACCTCGAGCCGCAAGCGCCAGCGGAAACCGTTCAACCGTCGCCGCCACCTGCTAATGCCGCCGCGACCAAGGCGCCGGCCGAGGCAACTGAGCCGGCCGAAATCGTCGAGGCTCGCCAAACCAGCGAAACTGTTGAGCCGACCGAGACCGCCGAGGTGGTCGAGCCGGCAGAAGCGACCGAACAAGCCGAAGTTGCTGAACAGGCCGAAGTTGCTGAACCGGCCGAAGTGGTTGAACAAGCTGATGTAACCGAGCCGGCCGCGGCGGCCGAGCCAGCGGTAGCAACAGTGGACGAACTGACACCGGTGTCCGTGGCCGATACCGAACCGACCGCGCTCGCCACCGCGCCGCCGCGTGCGGAAGCGCCGGCACCGCCAGCGCCGCCGGAGCCGGTCGTCCAGGTTGC
>JBFKGW010000293.1:0-4336 GCA_041633145.1 Alphaproteobacteria bacterium | reverse complement strand
TTTTTCGATGCGCCCATAAACAAAAACCGCAGCGACTCGCCGATGCCTGGTGCCATGGTTTTGTCCTCCCTCGCTATCAAGCGACGAGGTTAGCACCGAACTCGGTTGGAGACGAATGGCGCGGCGGCGCGGCTGCCAGCCAAAACAAAAATCGATAGCGCGACCGGACACCGATTGTCCGGGCAGCAGAAAACTATTTCGTGCCAAAGAAAAAGGCTCGGCCAAGAACGGCCAAGCCAGCGAAAAAATATGGCGCGCCCGGGAAGACTCGAACTCCCAACCTCCTGATCCGTAGTCAGACGCTCTATCCAATTGAGCTACGGGCGCTTCGGCGAGGCTGCGTCGGCCGGCTTTGTTTGTCGCATTGAAAACCGGTCCGGCAGCGCGCGCGAAGTTAATCAAAAGCCCGAACGATAGCAAGCACGAGACCTGCCGCCCGTATGTCGTCGACGAAATTAACCGAATCGTTGAAAATGCCCGGTAAAGTACCTTGCCGCGCGTTCTGCAGATGGTTAACATCGCGCGCAAATATCTGGGGTTGCTTGAAAATTCGCGCGGTGGCCGTTCCTGGCCGCGATTTTTAAGAAGCAAGTTCCGTTACTGAGGGGCAATGTATAGATGACTGGCAAACGATCGTGGGCCACCATCGCTGGCGCGGTAGTTCTGCTGGCCGGTTGCGAATTTGTCGACGAGGCGTTGGTGCCAACGCTGGCGGGCGAGGACCCCGCCAAAGAACAAGCCGAGCCGCAGCAGGTCGCGATTCCGCCCAGCCGCGCCGAAGCCAATGCGCAGCCGACGATCTCCGGCGCCCCGCCGCAACTGGGCGAAACCCGTTTTGAGCCGCCGGGCGTTACGCCCGGCGAAGTGACCGGCACGGCAATCGGCCGCCGCGTCGAACGCCTGCGCAACGACCTGATCGAAATGCAGCAGAACGTGCGCGCCGACAATACCGAATTGCAAGGCCTGCGCCAGCAATCGATCACCAACGCCAACCAGTACCAGCAACTGGTCGCCGGAATTCAGGCCAAACTCCAAGTCGGCACCACCCCGGGCAACCCCAACCTGGTGCGCGCGTGGAACGGCGCGCAAGCGACGCTGGATCAGATATCCAACAACATCGGTCAGATGAACAACCTGGCGAACAAGGTGGCCAATGACAGTTCGCTGGCCTCGTTCATTCTCGAGTCGGTACAGGCCACGTTCGGCCTGACCGGCGCCGTCGATGCCGATCATGCGCAACTCACCATCCTGGAGGACGACACCAACCGCACGGTGGTGCTGATCGACCGGCTGCTCAACGAGTTGAACGAAGATATTTCCCGGCAGACCAACTATGTCGGGCGCGAGCGGGCCAATTTGACGGTCTTGAGCCTGGCGGTGAAGAACGGTGAATTGTTCGGCACCAGCCTCGCCAACCGCGCCTTCTCGTCGGCCGGCGGCGTGGTCAGCCAGCCGCAGCGTGTCGGCAATTTGGCAAACCGGCGGCCGCTTGTGGTGATCCGCTTCGACCGGCCCGACGTGCCTTACGAGGAACCGCTGTTCACCGCCGTCAGCGAGGCGCTCAACCGGCGTCCATCGGCCGCGTTCGATCTGGTGTCTGTGGTGCCCCAGCGCGGCACACCGGCGCAAGTCGCGCTCAACGCCAACGCGGCGCGGCGCAACGCCGAGCGGGTGCTGCGCAACCTCACCGCGATGGGTCTGCCGAGCGACCGCATTTCGCTCAGCGCGACTACCAGTACCGAGACGACGACCAGCGAGGTCCACGTCTACGTCCGCTGACGCGGCGCAACCGGCGCAACTCTATTTCGTTACGAAAGTTGGTCCACGTCCTCGGGCGTGGACCGCTGTTCGAGAATGCGGTCGTATTCGACCAGCCGCGCGGCGATCCGACCGTAGATCGAGTCCGCCGGGTAGTGGCCCTCGGCGTCGGCGACCCCAGCGGTTTCGTCGGTGAATAGCTCCAGCGCCTCTGCCACCGTTTCGACCGACCAGACGTGAAACCGTCCCGTCGCAATGGCATCACGAACATCGTCGTCCAATACCAGACTTGGTTCGTTCGACGCCGGGAAAACCACGCCCTGGGTGCCGGTGAGTTCGGCGGTTTCGACGCAGGTGCGGTAAAACCCTTCGGCTTTGTGGGTCAGACCACCGATCGCCTGCACCTCGCCATGCTGGTTGACCGAACCGGTCACCGCCAAATCCTGGCGCAGCGGCGCTTCGGACAAGTCGGATAAGATCGCCAGCACTTCGGCCAGCGAGGCGCTATCGCCTTCGACGCCGCCATAGCTCTGTTCGAAGGTGATCGAGGCGTTGAACGACATCGGGATACGGCGGGCAAACAGCCCGGCGAGAAATCCCTGGATCACCAGCGCGCCCTTCTGCTGGATCGGGCCGCCGAGCAGCGTCTCGCGTTCGATGTTGGTCACCCCGCGCCGGCCAATTGAGGTGCGCGCGGTCACCCGCGCCGGCGCGCCGAAGGCATGATCGCCCAGATCGCGCACTGTCAGACCGTTGATCTGGCCGATTACCGCGCCCGCGGTGTCGATCATCACGGTGCCGCGGCGGATGCTCTCGTGGATGCGGTCTTCGATGCGCGCGTTACGGGTGCGCCGATTCTTGCGCGCTTGCACCACAGCCGCACGGCTGATCGGGCTGCCGCGGCCGCCACCGGTCAAATAGGCCGCCTCGTTGACGATATCTTCGATCAGCTCGAAGCGCGCCGACAGCTTGGTCCGGTCGAATGCCAGCCGCGAGGCGTAGCCCAACAAATACTGCGCCGCGTCGGCCTCGCAACGGGCGCCGTCGTGACGCGCCGCAAAGCCCTGAATCAGCGTGGCGTAGCACGCGACGCTCTGCGGCGTTACTTCGAGGTCAGGATCGATTTCCGCCTTGACCTTGAAGTAAGCCTGAAACTCCGGATCGACCGAGAAAAACGTGTAGTACCAGTTGGGCGCGCCGACGATGACAACCTTCACGTCGAGCGGGATTGGTTGCGGTTTCGGTGCCCCGGCGATCGGCACGCCGCCGGCGCGGTGCAATTCCTCGACACGAATGCAGCCGTCGCGCAGCGCGCCTTTGAGCTGAACCCAGCTCTCGCCTTGCGCCGCCAGCGCTTCCGCGCGCAACACCAGAATACCGCCGTTGGCCTCGTGCAAGGCGCCGGGGCGAATGAGGGCAAAATCCGTCTGCAGCATGCCGCCGATCTGGCGGTACTCGATGCGACCGAACAGGTTGGTATAGGTCGGATTGGATTCCAGCACGACCGGCGGCTGGCCAGCAGTGCTATTGTCGACGAACAGGTTGACCGCGTAGCGGTCTTCCGGCCGCTCGACCGGCGGGCGTTGTGCCGGGTTGCCGCCCTTGCCGTCACCCCCCGGCGCCAGAAACGCCATGTAGTTGTCGAGAATATCGACGCGAAAGGCGACGATCCACCGGTTGAGGCTGGGGTACTCGCTAAACTTCGCGGCAAATTCATCGAGCAGACCGTTGGTCGCCGCTTCGGCGACCTGCCGGTTGAGATCGCGCAGGTGCTCGGCGAATTGCGCCTGTTGACGCGCCGCGCTGCGGTTGATCTCGGTGAGCTTGTCACTGATCTGTTGTGCCGCCGCCTCGATTTTGGCGCGTTCATCGTCCGGCAACTGGCCGATATCGCGCGGCTGGTTGTCGGCGTCCAACGCCACGACCATCAGCCCTTGCGGGGATTGCACGATCGACAGGCCCTCGCCTTGGGCCGCCTTGCGGACTTCCTCGACGGCAGCGTTAACCGAGGCGCGCATTTGCTCGGATTCTTGCTGCACCCGTTGCTGGTATTCCTCGCGCGAAAAGGCTTGCGTCAACGCATCGCGCAGCTGCGGGATCAGCGTCGCCATGCCGTCGCGCAGCGCGCGGCCGGCGCCCGCCGGGAGCTGTGCGGCGATCGGTTCATGGGACTGGCGAAAGTTGTTCAAATACACCCAATCGCCGGGCGTCTTGCGGCCGACCATCGCCTCGCGCAGGTACGACAGGCTGGCGGTCATACGGCCGCTACGATTCTCGCCGACGACGAAGATGTTGAACCCGGGATCGCTGGCGACCAGGCCGAACTCCAGCGCCTCGCGGGCACGCGCGTGGCTCGGCAGGGCAAAAGCATCGACCTCGCTGCCGGTGCGCTCCGGGGCTACGTCATAAACCGGCATGCCGACGGCGTCGGCGGTAAGTATCTTGGCGGACATACAACTCCTCCCGGGCGCCACCTTATATATTGGGCGGACGGTTTGCCATGTCCGATCACAGCCGGTTTAATGGAGCGGCACAACCCTTGCGCCGCGCCATGCGCGGCAGGATCGAAGCCCATGGC
>JBFKGW010000292.1:0-4352 GCA_041633145.1 Alphaproteobacteria bacterium | reverse complement strand
TCCGGTAGCCTGACCTGTCCGATGTACGTCAAGAACGTGAAACCCTATGCCAAGCTGAAGGAAAAATATCCCGACGTGGAATGGCTGGTGGTTTATGTGCGCGAGGCGCACCCGGGCGAGAAATCCAAGCAGGCGACGACGATCGACGAAAAAATTGCGTATGCCAAACGCAATCGCGACGACTACCACGAACAGCGCAAGATTGCTGTCGATGACGTCAAGGGAACCTGGCACCACGCCTGGGGCCTACTGCCGAACACCGTCTACGTGATCAACCCGGACGGCAAAGTGATCTACCGGGCCGACTGGTCGTTCGCACACAACGTCGACCGGGTGCTGTCGAACCGCGACAAGATCGACACCAACGAGCATATTGCGATCATCGGCGCCGCACCGTGGGTCACCATTCCGGTGACCCTGAAGGGCGGCTGGATCGCGCTCTACGATATTCTGATAATCTTCCCCAAGGTCTACTACGAGCATTTCAAGCTGGATATTCAGACCTGGTGGAACAAGCGCAAAAACAAAACCGCCGCGGCCGCCGAATAGGCGCGCGCACAGAATTTTAAAGAGGTCGGGCGTCACTGCCCGGCCTTTTTTCTTGGCCGGTGCATACAGCACTGCCAACCCGCCCTTGCGCTTGTGCGGCGGCGCGATATTATCCCGCCCTATCCATTTCGGCGGTACAAACAAGAAAAAAGCACCATTGAAATTGCCGCGTGGATCGGGTGAGGCAGCGAAGGCACTGGCCGCTGGTGCGGTAACGCGTGCCCATTGGGGGAAGCTTGCAATGGTCCGGTTTGCGTCCTTCGTTGCTGCGCAACTATCGCTACCAATTAGAAAACAAGAAGTCATAGGAGCGGAAACATGAGTGGTGCTGACACAGCGTGGATCCTGACATCCACCGCCCTCGTCCTATTTATGACGCTGCCCGGTCTGGCGTTGTTCTACGCCGGCCTGGTGCGCGCGCAAAACGTGCTGTCTGTCTTGATGAATTGTTTCGCCATCGCCTGTGTGGTGTCGATCCTGTGGCTGGTGTTCGCCTACAGCATCGCCTTCGGCGACGGCGGCGCCGCTAACAATATATGGGGCGGCTTCGGCAAATCGTTTTTGAGCGGTGTCGGCGTCGACTCTCTGTCCGGCACGCTACCGGAGACCGTGTTCTTCATGTTCCAGATGACGTTCGCCATCATCACGCCGGCGTTGATCGTCGGCGCCTATGTCGAACGCATTCATTTCTCCTTCGTCCTGGTTTTCTCCCTGGTCTGGGTCGCGCTGGTCTACGCACCCGTCGTCCATTGGGTGTGGGGCGGCGGCTTTCTCGCCGAGCTGGGCGTGATCGATTTTGCCGGCGGTATCGTCGTCCACGTCACCGCCGGCGTGTCGGCCTTGGTTCTGGCGATAATGCTCGGGCGCCGCCACGGCTTCCCAGGCGAAGTGCAACCGCCGCACAATCCCGGCATGACGATGATCGGCGCGGCCATGTTGTGGGTCGGCTGGTTCGGCTTCAACGCCGGTTCGGCGCTGGCGGCAGACGGTTCGGCGGGCATGGCAATGACGGTGACGCATATCTCGGCCGCCGCCGGCGCCATCGCCTGGTCGTTCATGGAATTGGTTACTTACCGCAAAGCCAGCCTGATCGGTGCGGTCACCGGCATGGTCGCCGGTCTGGCGACGATTACGCCGGCCTCGGGATCGGTGGGGCCGATCGGTGGTCTGGTGCTCGGTCTTGCCGGCGGTGTGATCTGCTACTTGGCCACCCAAGCGATCAAGCAGAAATTCAAGGTCGACGATTCGCTCGACGTGTTCGCCGTTCACGGTGTCGGCGGCGCGCTCGGCACCTTGTTGGCAGCAATTTTCGCCAGCACCGCTCTGGGCGGCAATGGTTTGGCCGAGGGCGTCAGCATTGGTAGCCAGTTGGGCGTGCAGGCTTACGGCATTCTCGTCGGCATCATTTGGGCCGGTGTGCTCACCTTCGTCATCGCCAAAGTCCTCTCCTTGTTCCTCACCTTCCGGGTCAGCGAGGAAGACGAAGTCCAGGGTCTCGACCTTGCGATGCATGGCGAGCGGGGCTACCACACGATGTAAGGGCGCGCTTGCGCGGAGATACATTTGATGATGCCGGGTTCGGACCGGTTGGTCCGGCCCCGGCGGCAAGATAAGCGGAGAGCAAAATGAAATTCATCGTTGCCATCGTTAAACCGCACAAGCTTGATGATGTTCGCGAGGCGCTGACCGGTATCGGCGTCGAGGGTTTGACCGCCAGCGAGGTCAAGGGTTATGGCCGGCAGAAGGGCCAGACCGAAATCTACCGCGGCGCCGAATACCAGGTGAATTTCGTGCCCAAGGTGAAGATCGAAGTCGCCGTCGACGACGGCGTCGCCGACAATGCGGTCGACGCGATCCGGCAAGCCGCCAATACCGAGAAGATCGGCGACGGCAAGATTTTCGTCTTCGACCTGCAACAGGCGGTCAGAATTCGTACCGGTGAGACCGGCGTCTCGGCACTTTAAGAGTCGCTTAAAAGGTTAAATCCGGTTCGCCGAGACCGATCTGGCGTTCGATCTGGCGGATCGCCGCGGTGAGATTATCGCCGCCCTGGCCGCCGTCCACCGTCGCCTGGTAGAGCCGGCGCACCGCGTCAGCGATGTCGGTAGGCACCCCGGCACGGGCAGCGGCCTCGCAGATTAAGCCCATATCCTTGCTCATAAGATCAGTGGCAAAGGCCGGCGAAAAATCGCGCGCCTTCAAAGGCGGCAGGCTGTACTTGAGCAGCGGCGCGGCGACGACGCTGTCGCCGATGACATCGAGCATAACGTTCCAGTCGAGGTTGCCTTTGCGGCCCAACGCCAGCGCCTCGGCGAGCGCCGCCACTAGCGAGGCCGCGAGCAGGTTGAGCACCAGCTTCATGTAGCGCGCCTGTTCCTGCGCGCCGACATAGAACTGTTTGGCGGCCATCGCGTCAAACAGGGGCCGGCACCGCTGGTAGGCCGCATCCGGGCCCGACGCCATGATCGTCAAGTTGCCAGCTTCAGCGAGCAACGTACTGCCCGACACCGGCGCGCGAATGAAGGCGATCCCGGCTTTATCCGCGGCGTCGGCAACTTCGCGCGATACCTCCGGCGATACCGTGCTCATGTCGACATAGACCGCGTCGGGCTGCATGATCGCCAACACGCCACCGTCGCCGAGCGCGACTGCCCGCAAAACCTCGTCGTTGGGGATCATCGAAAATACGAACTCAGCATCGGTGGCGATGTCGTGGTTGGACGTCCCTGCCCGTGCCCCGGAGTCCACCGGCGCCGCCATATTATCAGCGACTGGATCGAACACCGCGACGCTGGCGCCCTGGGCGAGCAGGCATCGGCTCATCGGCGATCCCATATTGCCAGTGCCCAGCCAGCCAACGTTAATCCCTTCGAGGCCCATCGTATGCATCCTCCAACTCTTTGGCAGGACCGGTCATCAAGTGACTAACGCCTGCCTATATCTGTTGCGACAGACTATCATGGTGCAAAAGCCGCGCCCACGGATGGGCCGCAAGACAAGGAATTTTCCGATGAGCCGAACCGCCGCAATATTCATCTTCCTCGCCGGACTGAACGGGTTGATCGCGGTGCTTGCCGGCGCGTGGGCCGCGCACGGTTTCGCCTTCCCCCTAATCGCCGGCGGCGACGTATTGGCGGAAACCGGTAGCCGCTTTCAGATGTGGCATGCGCTGGCGCTGTTAGGGCTGGCGATTGCCCACGAGCAGGCGCCATCGGCAACCGGTTTCTTCACTTACTTTTTTGGTGCGCGCGCCCTTCTGCGGTTGGCCGCCTTCGCCTTTATTGTCGGTATCGCCGCGTTCAGCGGTGGCCTCTACTTCACCGCCAGCGGCGCCACCATACCCGGCCTGGCGCCGTTCGGTGGCTTCGCGTTCATGGCCGGCTGGCTGCTGCTGGCGCTCGCCGGCGTCGTTGCCTTGCTCATCCGTAACTAGAGCAGTGTCCGACCAGATGGAAACAATTCTGTTGGCGATCGGGACGGCAGCCACGCGAAAGACGGCGCCGCGCGATGCGGGGACATCGGGCAAGCCGTCTGACAAAGTGGATGCCGTCCCGATCGCCAACCCGAAGGGGCGGGCGGCTATGCGCCAATACGGTCGGATTTCGGCTCGACCGTAGCTTCGGCTATGCTCTTCGCCGAAATCCTTGGTATTGCCACAAATCCGCTCCGCCAGAATGGTTCCATCTGGACGGATACTGCTCTAAAGGATCTGGCACACCTCGTCGAATTCCCAGCGATACAGGCGCGGCCCCTTGATGCCTTCGAGATCGCCGTAGCCGATATTGCACAGGAAGTTCGACTTG
>JBFKGW010000291.1:0-4359 GCA_041633145.1 Alphaproteobacteria bacterium | reverse complement strand
GGGCCAACCTGATGACCGACCAGTTCGCCGCCCGCGACGAACGCTCGCTCATGCTGCGCACCCACTGCCAGACCTCGGGCGTATCGCTCACCGAGCAGGACCCCTACAACAACATCATCCGCACCACCATCGAGGCGTTGGCGGCAACCCTGGGCGGCACCCAGTCGTTGCACACCAATTCCTTCGACGAGGCGGTCGCCCTGCCGACCACGGTCTCGGCACGGGTGGCGCGCAACACGCAACTGGTGTTGCAGCACGAATCTGGCATCGCCCATGTCACCGATCCCTTGGCGGGATCTTATTACGTCGAAAGCCTAACCAAGAGCCTGGCAACCGAGGCGAAGAAGCTGATCGACGAAGTCGAAGCGATTGGTGGCATGACCAAGGCAGTCGAATCGGGTATGCCGAAGCTACGCATCGAGGAATCGGCGGCGCGCCGCCAAGCGCGCGTCGACCGCGGCGAAGACGTGATCGTCGGCGTCAACAAGTATCGCCCCGACCGCGAAGAGCCGATCGATATCCTCGATATCGACAATTCCAAGGTGCGCAACGCGCAAATCGAGCGTCTTAATAAGGTGCGCAGCGAGCGCGACGACGCGCGCTGCCAGGCGGCGCTTGCCGCCATCACACAGGTTGCACGCAGCGGCGAAGGTAACCTGCTCGCTGCTTGCGTCGAGGCGACCCGTGAGCGTGCTACCGTCGGCGAAATGTCGGACGCCATGGAGACCGTGTTTACCCGTCACCGCGCAACCGTCCGCTCGATTTCCGGCGTTTATGGCAAAGCCTACGAGAACGACAAGATGTTTCAGAAAGTGCGCAGCGAAATCGAGGCATTTGCCGCCGACGAAGGACGGCGGCCGCGTATGCTGGTGGCCAAAATGGGGCAGGACGGCCACGACCGCGGCGCCAAGGTGATCGCCACGGCATTCGCCGATATCGGTTTCGATGTCGATATCGGACCGCTCTTCGCCACGCCGGAAGAGGCGGCGCACCAGGCGGTCGAAAACGACGTTCATGTAGTTGGTGTGTCGAGCCAGGCGGCCGCTCACAAGACCCTGGTGCCCCAGTTGGTCGACGCCTTGCGCGGCCTGGGCGCAAACGACATCATCGTCATCTGCGGCGGCGTCATTCCGCCCCAGGATTACGATTTCCTGCTCAAGAAGGGAGTCTCCGCTATTTACGGTCCTGGCACCAACATCCCCGCTGCGGCGAGCGAAATCATCGATCTGATTCGCCGCCGTCGCCAAGAGGCCGCGTGAGATCATGAATTTCTTCCGCGCCCGCGACAGCATCTACGAACTGGGCAAGCGGCCCGTCGAGCCGTTGCCGCTTGTCCCCAAAAAGGGGCTGATTCCGCTCGCCCTCAGCGTAATCTGGACGGCATTTTTCGCCTGGTTCGTCGGCCGTTCGATCGGCTGGCCGTTCGTGACCCAGCTTCTGCCTCATGAAATCGGCGGTATCGTCGCCGGATTCATCGCCCCGCCGGCCGCCATATTTGCCCTCGCCGCGATGTTCGCCAACAACCGGCGAACCCACGAGACGATCGTGCGACTGGAGTCCCAGGTGGCGCGCCTGGCGATGCCGCAGGCCGAGGCCGAAGCGGGCTTGGTCGATCTGGGCGAAGAAATGCGCGGCTACGCCGCTACCCTCGAGCGCACCATTGAGCATGCGCGGGCCCAGTTGGACCAGCTTGGGGTCGAATATACCGAGCGGATAAACGAGCTGTCGGCGGCGTCGGATGTGGCGGTTGAGAACTCGCGGGCGCAGCTGGATCAGCTCGCGGCTGAATTCACCGGACGCGTCACCGCATTGTTTGCGGCATCCGAAGAAGCCGTTGAGAAATCGCGTGGGCAGCTGGATCAAGTCGGAGCCGAATTCACCCGGCGGGTAAACGCATTGTCGGCGGTTTCCGACGCAGCTGTCGCGAAATCGCGCACACAGTTGGAGCAACTCGATACCGAATTCAATGAACGCGTAAAGGCGTTTTCAGCCGCGGCCGACACGGCGGTGGAAAATTCCGGCGCGGCGGGACGCAGTCTGGCCCTGCATGCCGAGGCCCTCGCAAACACGCTGCGCAAAGCGCAGGCGACGCTCGAGGAAATAAAAAAGGCAGGTGGCGACGAGGCGGCGGCGGTCGATGCGGCGACCGCGCGCGCCGGCGACAGCGTGCGCGAACTGACCGAGTTGGTTCGCAAGCAAGCCGATGACATCGAAACGACCTTTAAAAAGTCAATTTCCGAAACGATCGCCGGGGTCAGCGACTCGACCGACGCCGCCGCCAAACGCATCCAGGCAAGCGCCAAGCAGGTCACGATGCGCACCGAAGAGGTCGCGGATCAAATAGCGCGCCAGGCCAACGACGCCGGCATCGTGATCACCGACGCGGGTAGCCAGGCCGCCGGCGCCATCGCGCAAGCGACCGACGATGCATTGGGCCGCGCCCAGACCCTGGTCGCCCAACTCGACGAACGTGCCGAAGAAGCCGGCGAGCTATTCGCGGCGGCGGCCGACCGAGCGGCCGAGCGCATCGAAAAGATTACCGCCGGCGCGGCATCGCACGCCGACGCTCTGACGTCCGAGCTGTCCCAGAAAGTGCTTGATGCCGGCGCTGCCTTCGAAGCGGTGGCGAACGGCGTGTCCGGCCAGATTATGCAGGTTTCAACGGCCGCTGCCGACAAGGCGAACACCACCTCCGAAGCGGTGGCAGCGAAGCTAGGCGAGGCGAGCGAACGTCTCGATGCCGTCGTCGCTGAAATGCAAGAACGCAGCAATGCCATCGCGCGGACCTTCCAGGACCAGGCGCAGGAACTCGCCCGTTCGTCCCGTGCCAATGCCACCCAGGTCGCCGAAATCGGCGAGCGGCTGCAGCTACTCGCGACCAATTTGGCCAAGGCGGGGGACGTCGCGGAAGAGAAAAGTCAGGCTATTTCCGCCGTGTTCCGAACCGAGGCCGCGACCTTGGGCGCGGCGGCGCGCACCGCCGTTGCCGATTCCGAGCAGATCGCCGATACCTTGCGCGCCGGTGCCTCGGAGCTCGAAGCCGCTGTCGTGCGCACGTCGGCGTCGAGCGAGGACATGCGGCAGACCATGGGCGAGCACGCCGCCGCGATCGAAGCGGCGCTCGAAACCGCCGCGCAGCGCGCGCAACAGGCGCGCGACAGCTTGAAATCGCAGCAGGACGGTCTGGAAGCGGTCGCCGATGGTGCCGAGCGGCGCCTGCGCGGCGTCATGGAGACCATCGAGGAAGGCGGGCGAAGCGTCGACGACACCGCCGAGCGTGCCGTCGCCCAGCTGCGTCGTCTGCGCGAGCACCTCGCCACCGACCGCGATTCGGTCGCTGAAACGGTGGCGGCCGCGGAGACCGCTGCCGACACCGCACGCACCGCGTTGGCAGCGAGCGCCGATATGGTGCGCGAAACCTCGCAAGAGGCGGCCAGTTCGGCGCATGCGGCGCGCGAAGCGTTGCGCCACCAGGCACAGGAACTCGGCCGCATTAGCGACAATGCCAGCGTGCGCGCCGGCGCCATCGGCGACTCTTTGACCGCGCACACCGAAACATTGCGTAGCGCGGCGGCGGAGGCGTTTTCACAGCTGGCCGACGTGCGCAACGCCATCCAGCGCGAATCGCAATTGCTCGAAGACGCCACACAAGCCTCGACCGAAGCGGTGAGCGAGGTCGCTGAAATGCTGCGCGGCCGGCGCGAAGACCTGGCCGCCAGCGCCGCCGCGATGCGCCGCACCGCGGCCGAGACCGGCGAGACGTTGTCGGGGCAAAGCCGCGAGGTGCGCGATACGGTCGACGGATTGGTCGCGCGCTGGCGCGAACTGGGCGATACCCTGGTTGCCCGCGCGGACTCCTTGCGTGAAGTCGGCGAAGCCGCGGTCGCCCGCGTCGATGCAACGATGCAATCCCTCGACCGTCATACCGACGAACTGTCGAACGCGTCGGACCGCATGGAACATCGCGTCGATGGCCTGCGCGACGCGCTGCGCGAACAGGCGCGCGATATGCACTCCTCGCTCGACCAGGTGACGCAGAAAGCGGAAAGCGTCGCCGCCACCTTCCGCATGCACGAACACGCCCTGCTCGAGGCGTCTAACGAAGCCACCCTCAAGGCCGAGGAGTTGCGCCTGGCGCAAGTCGATACCTCGCGCGGCGCCTTCCTGCGCACGGTCAACAGTGTGCTCGACACGCTGGGTTCGGTCGGCGTCGATCTCGATCGCGCCTTCGAAGGCTCGCTGTCGTCCGACGTCATCAAACGCTACGGCAAGGGCGACACCATGGTGGCGGTGCGGCGGGTCGCCAGCCGCGCCAAGGATCCGGTCGCCGTCGCCCGGGTGCGCGAGCTGTTCCAGGAT
>JBFKGW010000290.1:0-4363 GCA_041633145.1 Alphaproteobacteria bacterium | reverse complement strand
GCCGCGCTGGTGCCAAACGACGATGCCGCCGCGGCCGCCGCTTAGGCCGCTCAAACGTAACCGCCGACCAAGGTCACGGGGGTGCCGCCCAAACCGCGCTTGAAGTGCGCCACGCCGGGCGCTTCGGGGTTGATGCCGCCGAGATCGAACCAGCGAATGCCACCCGCTTTGAGTTGTTCGACGGCGCGCCACAGCAGCAGATTGTGCGCGCGCACGCGGCGGCCCGCGTCGCCGGCCCAGCCCACCAGATAGGTCGCCGAATTGCCATGAACGCACAGAAACACCGCGGCGAGCGGCGCGCCGTCGTCTTGGGCGATCAAGAGCACCGACTTTTGCTCGGCCGGCGCGTGGGCGCGCAGGGCGCGCAGCAGGTCAGGCGAGGGCCCGCGATAGCCGTGTTCGGCCATATGTCGGGCGTGGTGGTCGCACAGCCAGTCGAACTGTGCCGCTTCGTCGCTGCGCGTGACGACAACGCCGGCGCGCTCGGCCTGGGACAGCTGGTTGCGCCACGATGGTTCGAGATCGCCCCGCAAAGTTTCGAGGTCGGCCGACAGATCGAGCCAGATGGTGGCGTAGCCGTCGGCGACCCGGCGGAACCCGGCTTCGGCGAGGATGCGCCGGTTCTCGGCGCTATCGGCCAGTTCGGGGTGAAAGTTGAGCGGCCGGCCGCGCCACCAGCGGTGGCGTCGGCGCAGCTGTCGCAGCGCCAGTTTCAGCATTTGCCCGGGGATTTCGTCGTGGATCCAAAGGGGCCCGCGATACAGGCTGCAGCTGGCAACGCCGCCCACGCCGCGGCGCCGGGTGACGATCGCCATGCCGATCGGCTGGCCCTGGAAGCGGATCAAGCCGTAGTCGGCGGCGCCGCCCTCCACCTCAGTGAGCGCGGCGGCGTAGGCCGGGCTCTGGGTCAGGGTGGTGCGCGCGCAGCTGTCGAGCATGGTCTGCCACTGCGCCGCGCTGTGCCGGTTCCAATCGATGCGGAACAGATCGCTGGCGGGCGCGGGCGCGTCGGACATGGCAACGGCGCGGTCGCTAATCGGCGGCGGCCAGCGCCCGGCGCAGATTGCCGTGGTGGCGCGCCAACAGCGCTGCGGCATCATCCGGCGCGAGGCCTTTGGCAACCAAAATCGCCAGCTTGGTGTTGTTACCAGCGGCGGCCAGCGCGGCTGCGGCGGCGTCCGGATCGACGCCGGCGATCTCGCCGATCATCCGCACCGCGCGCTGCCGCAATTTGTCGTTGGTCACCAAGACGTCGACCATATAGCCGCCGTAGGTCCGGTTGAGGCGGATCATCGCCAGCGTCGACAGCAGATTGAGCGTCACCTTCTGGGTGGTGCCGGCGGTCATGCGGGTCGAGCCGCCGATCGGCTCGGCGCCCGAGGCGACCGCGATGCCGTGCTCGGCGGCGTCGAGCAGCGGGCAGGGCGCATTGTTGGCGACGGCGATGGTCAGCGCCCCGGCGGTGCGCGCGGCCTGGCAAACCGCGACGGTGTAGGGCGTGGTGCCGCTCGCCGAAATCGCCACCAGCGCGTCGGTCGGGCCGAGCGCCTGGGCGGTCGCCTCGGCGGTGCCGGCACCAGCGTCGTCCTCGGCGCCTTCGACCGGCCGCACCAGCGCGTCGCGGCCACCGGCGATTAAGAACCCGACCCGTTCGGGCGGCCAGCCGAAGGTCGGGATCAGCTCGGCGCCGTCAAGCACGCCGAGGCGGCCGGAGGTGCCGGCGCCGGCGTAGATCAATCGCCCGGTCGTCGAGCCGCGCAGCCGGTCGGCCAGCGCCGATGCCGCCTGCGCGACGGCGTCGCGGGCGTCGCGGGTCGCCGCCAGTCCGGCGACCTGCGCAGCCAGAACGAGTTCGATGATCTCGTCGTTGGATCGGGTGTCGAGGTCTTGGTAGCGGGCGTCGAAATCTTCGGTGTGCATGAGGCGGTTCGAGGTTCGGCCTGGGACAGCGGTTCCATACCATAAATCGCGGATTGTCGGTGCGCGTGATGGTATAGGGTGTGCAGCGAGTCTGGTTGACGGGCGAGGAGACATGCCGGATCGGCTTTATTGTGGTGTCGACGGTGGCGGCAGCAAAACGCGGGTGGCGGTGTTCGACGAGCAAGGTCGTCGGCTTGGCCTGACCATGGCCGGGCCGACCAGCTTGACTCTGCGTGGCGCGCAGGCGTGGGATGTCATCCTCGACGCCTTGCGCGGGTTGCGCCATACGGTCGGCCTCGAATCGGACGATATCAGCGACACGCATTTCGGCATCGGTCTTGCCGGCGCCAATAACGCGCAACAGCGGGCCCGCTTCATCGCAGCGGCGCCTGCGGTCGGCGCGCTGCATGTGGCGACCGATTCCTATATCGCCGCGCTGGCGGCGCATAACGGCGCGCCGGGTGCCATCATCATCGTCGGCACCGGCTCGGTCGGCTACCGCATCGAGGCGTCTGGCGCCTCGCGGCTGGTCGGCGGCTGGGGCTTTCCGATCGGCGACGAAGGCAGCGGCGCCTGGCTCGGCCGGGCCGCCCTGGCCGAGACGCTCCATGTTCTGGAGGACCGCTATGGCGGCCGCGCGACGGAGATGCACGCCGCGCTGCTCGAGCGGTGCGGCCGCTCGCGCGACGACTTGCTCGAGTGGCTGCGCGCCGCCGCCTCGACGCAATATGCCGAGTTGGCGCCGCTGGTCATCGAATGTGCCGGGCGCAGCGACGCGGCGGCCTTGGAGCTGGTAACCGCCGCCGGCAGCGAAATCGACGCACTCGCGGTGGCGCTCGATCCGGGGCGGGCGATCCCGCTTTCGCTGGTCGGCGGTTTGGCGCAACCTCTGACGCCTTATTTGCCCGGCGCGTTGCGCGACTGGATCCAGGAACCCCACGAAGAACCGATTATGGGTGCTTTGATGCTGGCGCAGGAACGCGCGCCTGACGAACGCTTGGCGTGGGAGGGAGAGTGACCGTGTCGAGTATTAGCGGGCGCATCCTGACGCCGGACGGCTGGGTTTCCGGCAGCGTCGAATTCGGCGAAAAAATTACCGCGGTGCGGCCGGGTGACATCGATGGCGATGGGCTGACCGTCTTACCAGGCTTCGTCGATCTGCACGTGCCCGGTGGCGGCGGCGGCGACGTCATGCAAGGCGAAGCCGCCATCCGGCGCTGCGCGGCGCTGCACGCGCGCCACGGCACCACGGCATTGCTGGCGACCACCATAACCGCGCCCGCCGAGGAGATCGCCGGCGCGGTCGACGCCATCGCCAAAACCGCCGCCGACCGGCAGCCGGGCGAGGCACGCATCCTCGGCGTCCATCTCGAAGGCCCCTATCTCAACCCCGAGCGGCTGGGCGCCCAGCCGCCGTTCGCGCAAGTGCCCGACCTGGCGTTTATCGCTGGGCTGTGCGCGCGCGCGCCGGTCCGCCTGGTGACGCTGGCGCCGGAATGCGATCCGGGGCACGCCCTGATCAAGGACCTTGCGGCGCGCGACATCGCGGTTCAGATCGGCCACAGCGCCGCCGATTATGAGGAGACGGTCAAGGCGCTGGCCGCCGGCGCGCGTGGGTTCACCCATCTATTCAACGCCATGTCGCCGCTGCACCACCGCGCGCCCGGCGTCGTCGGCGCGGCGCTGGCCCATGGCGACTACGCCGCCTTGATCCCCGACCTGGTCCATGTCGCGCCCGGCGCCATTCTCGCCGCGCTACGGGCGCTGCCCCATCTCTATTTCGTCACCGACGCGACCGCGGCGGCGGGCATGCCCGATGGTGATTATCCGCTGGGCCGCCATAGCGTGACCAAACGCGGCGGCAGCGTCTTCCTCGACGACGGCACCCTGGCGGGCAGTGCCCTGACCATGGATCAGGCGCTGCGCAATCTGGTGTCGATCGGCGTCGATCTGGCCGACGCGGCGCGGCGCTTGGCGACATATCCGGCCGATTTCATCGGCGCCGGCGAGCGCGGGCGCGTCGCCGAAGGCGCCTTTGCCGATTTAGTGGTGCTGGATGCCGACCTGCAGGTCGTTCAGGTCGTCGTCGAGGGCGAAACCGTTTTTTCGGTCTAATCGCGCCACATCGCGAGGATATCGTCGGCGCCGGCGCCCTGATCGAGCGCTACCCGCAGACTGTCGCTGCCGAGCAGGGTGTCGATCACAGGGCGTTTATGGGGCATTGCTACGTTGCCGCCGATTGGCATTATCGGCGCGTCGCGCCAATTGAATTCCGCGTGGGTGCCGGCAATCCAAGCCAGCAGACGCACGCCGAGGCCCAAGCCATCGCACGGCGCGCCGGTCCGCTCGAAGCGGACGGCGGGCAGGGTCTGCCCAGCATAGTCGCCGGTGTCGGGCCGGATATCGCACGCGGTGGCCACGACTCCGGTCGGCCAGTGGTTGG
>JBFKGW010000289.1:0-4374 GCA_041633145.1 Alphaproteobacteria bacterium | reverse complement strand
TGGTCGCCGCAAGTTCTTCGACCGAAAGCGCGATCACGCTCGCTTCGCGATATTCGGGGGCGCGAAAAAATTCCTTATTCTCTTCATAAAAACTGGACAGTTGCGCTTCGTCGGGCGGGCTCAACCCCTCAACCGTCGCAGCGCTCACGGTGGCCAGTTCGACCACCCGCTGTTCGGCACGATATTTGTATAGCGCATCTAACATGGGATCGGGTGGCGCGATGCCGGCGCGCAGGGACCCGAGATACTGGCTGCGCTGCAAATCTTCCCGGGCGCTGGCGACGAATTGCGCCTCGCTTATGCCCGCTTGACGCAAGTAAGCGCCAAACAACGACCGGTCGAAACCGCCGCCGGGACCGCGAAAGGCATCGATGCGGCGAACTGCATCCTGCACCGCGAGATCGGAGGCGGACACGCCGAGATCGCGCGCCGCCACATCGTAGAGCGCCCGCGTAACCAAGGTACCGATCGCCTGATCGAGTATTGCGCCAGCGATCGGCGACTGCGGATCGATTGGCTGGCCGGCCGCCTGCGATACCTGTTGCAGTTGCACACTGTAGGCGCGGCCAACCTGATGCAGCGAGAAATCGATATCACCGACTTCGACGACAGAGTTGGTATTACGCCCGCCCTGACCGCCGCCATGCCCGCCACCGAAATCGGAGCTGCCGAAAAAGATGACAAACGTCAAGGCAAGCAGGCCGAGGATCGTTTTCATGATCCAGCTTTTGGACATCTGCCGGATAGTTTCGAGCATTATTAACTAATCCCTTCGTGTAGCGCTGGCGCAACGGCTGGCGGCCCCGTGGCGGCGCATCATAGTGGTGGCGATATACCCCGGCAAGCGAACGCCGGGACGCCATCCCAAGTGCCTCAAAGGTTTCCGCGCCGTGGCCTCAGCGCCCAATTTGGCGTATTTATCGCCAAGTGAAACGCAATTTTTGGTGAGAATATGGCGGGGCTACGAAAACTGATCGCCGGCAACTGGAAAATGAACAATCTGGCGGCCGAAGGAGAGGCGCTGGCCGGTGAGATTGCGGCCTACGCGGCCTCGGCCGATTCGCCGGACTGCGACCTACTGGTCTGCCCACCGGCGACAATCGTGCAGGCGGTCGCCCAGCAGCTTCGCGGCAGCCCGGTCGCCGTTGGCGGCCAGAACTGTCACGCCGAGCCCAGCGGCGCCTTTACCGGCGAGATCAGCGCACCCATGCTGGTCGACGTCGGCGCGACTTACGTGATCTTGGGCCATTCCGAGCGAAGGCATGGCCTGGGCGAGACTGATGCGATGGTCCAGGCCAAGGTGTCCGCGGCCCACGGCGCCGGCCTCGTCGCCATCGTTTGTATCGGTGAGACCGAAGCGCAACGCGATGCTGGCGAGACCCTGGCGGTGCTGAGCGGCCAACTCGACGGCTCGCTGCCGCCAGGCGAGGGAGGTCTGAGCGGCGACACCACGGTCATTGCCTACGAGCCGGTGTGGGCGATCGGCACCGGCCGCACCCCGACAAATGAAGAAATCGCGGTTGCGCACGCTCATATCCGCAGCTGGCTCCAACAGCGGATCGGCCCCGCCGGCGATCGGATACGCCTGCTCTACGGCGGCTCGATGAAGCCCGATAATGCCGCTGCCATCCTCGCCATCGCTAACGTCGATGGTGGTCTGATCGGCGGCGCCAGCTTGAAAGCGGCCGACTTTTGCGCCATTGCGGCAGCGGCCAATGGTTAACCATGGCGGTTTAACACTGGAATTAAGCCGCGCAAGGCATTAAATACCCGCCTGACCGCGTTTCCAGTTCCTCAGCAGCGGCCCACAATCAAGAACGCGGCAAGACCGAGTAATGCAAACAATCATCCTCGTGATCCATCTGCTTTTGGCGCTCGCGCTGGTCGGCGTGGTGTTGTTGCAGCGCTCCGAAGGCGGCCTCGGCGGACTCGGCGGTTCCGGTCCGGGCGGCGGCATGGGCGGGCTGATTGGCGGTCGGGCAGCGGCCAACCTGCTGACCCGCGCGACCGGTATCCTCGCCGGCTCATTCATGGCCACCAGTATCATTCTGGCCATTCTGGCCGGCGGCAACGACGGCCCCATTTCGATCATCCAGGAAGAGCCCGGCACTAGCGAACCGGCGCCGGTGCAGCCCCCTCAACCGGCGGTACCAACCGGCGAATGAGCGGCGTCGCGCGATACGGCACAGATTTCAGATCAAGGCGGCACCCGTGCCGCCTTTTTCAGTGGCGACCCCGCACAAAGTTAAAAAACCGCCTGTGGACGAATCACCTTTGTCGGCGCGGCGCCAAATTGGGTACAAGATAGATCCATGACGACTCGGTTTATTTTCATCACCGGCGGTGTTGTTTCGTCTCTTGGCAAGGGCCTAGCTTCAGCGGCACTCGGCGCCTTGCTGCAGGCGCGCGGTTATCGCGTGCGGGTGCGCAAACTCGATCCCTATCTCAATATCGATCCGGGCACGATGAGCCCGTTCGAACACGGCGAAGTCTACGTTACCGACGATGGGGCGGAGACCGATCTCGACTTGGGACATTACGAGCGGTTTACCGGCGTCGCGGCGACCAAGTCGGACAACGTGACCACCGGTCGGATTTATTCCGAAGTTCTGGGTAAAGAGCGGCGCGGCGACTATCTCGGCGGCACGGTGCAGGTGATTCCTCACGTCACCGACGCGATCAAGAAATTCGTCGTCGCCGACCTGCACGACGAGGACTTCGTGATCTGCGAAATCGGCGGCACCGTTGGCGATATCGAAAGCCTGCCGTTTCTCGAAGCGATCCGCCAGCTCGGCAACGAATTGGGGCCGAGCCGGGCAATGTTCATCCACCTAACGCTGGTGCCTTATCTGCCAGCCGCCGGCGAATTGAAGACCAAACCGACGCAGCATTCGGTGAAGGAACTGCAAAGCGTCGGTATCCGCCCCGATATGGTGGTATGCCGGTGCGACCGGCCGATTCCGGAATCGCAGCGCAACAAGATTGCCCTGTTCTGTAATATCCGGCCCGAGGCGGTGGTGCCGGCGCTCGATGTCGACACCATTTATCAGGTGCCGATCGACTATCACGAGGAAGGTTTCGACAACCAGGTGCTGCGGTTTTTCGGTCTCGACGCGTCAACGCCGCCGAACCTCGACGTCTGGCGCCAGATCGTCAGCCGAATTCGCTTTCCCGATGGCGAGGTCAAAATCGCGGTGGTCGGTAAATACACCGACCTGCCGGACGCCTACAAATCGCTGTCGGAGGCCCTGTCGCACGGCGGCGTCGCCAATAACGCCCGGGTCAATCTCGACTGGATCGCTTCAGAGACCTTTGAGGAAGAGGACACGGTCGAGCAACTGAGCGACGTCCACGCCATTCTGGTGCCAGGTGGTTTCGGCGAGCGGGGCGCAGAAGGCAAGATGCGCGCGGCCCAGTTCGCGCGCGAGCGACAGGTGCCCTACTTCGGCATCTGCTTTGGCATGCAGATGGCGGTGATCGAAGCGGCGCGCAATTTGGCCGGGTTGCCGGGAGCGGGGTCGACCGAGTTTGGCCCGTGCGCCGACCCGGTTATTGGCCTGATGACAGAATGGCAGCGCGGCGAAGAGGTGGAGCGGCGCTCGAGCGGCGATAATTTGGGCGGTACCATGCGCTTGGGCTCCTATCCGGCGCTCCTCGAAGAGCGCACGCATATTGCCGAGATCTATGGCATTACCGAAATTGCCGAGCGCCATCGCCACCGCTATGAAGTCAACATCAACTACCGCGACACGTTGGAAGCGGCCGGCATGAAGATCTCGGGTCTGTCGCCCGACGGCATGCTGCCGGAGACCATCGAACTGGTGGATCATCCCTGGTTTATCGGCGTGCAATTTCATCCCGAATTGAAGTCGAAACCGTTCGATCCGCACCCGCTGTTCAGATCGTTCGTCGCCGCCGCGCTCAATCAATCGCGGTTGGTCTAGTCATGGCAACGACCGGACATGTGACAATCGGCGATGTCGTCGTCGGCAACGACCGTCCGCTGTCGCTGATCGCCGGACCGTGTCAGCTCGAATCGCGCACGCACGCGCTGGAAATGAGCGCCGCGCTGGCCGAGATGGCGCAACAGCTCGGCATCGGGCTCATCTACAAAACCAGTTTCGACAAAGCAAACCGGACCTCGCTCGAGACGCCGCGCGGCCTCGGCCTGACGGAGTGTTTGCCGATTTTCGCCGAGATCCGCGAAACCACGGGCCTGCCGGTGTTGACCGACGTGCACGCACCCGAACAATGCGCCCCGGTCGCCGAAGCGGCCGACGTATTGCAGATACCGGCCTTTTTATGCCGGCAGACCGACCTCATCGTTGCGGCGGCCGAGACCGGACGCGCGCTCCACATCAAGAAAGGGCAGTT
>JBFKGW010000288.1:0-4407 GCA_041633145.1 Alphaproteobacteria bacterium | reverse complement strand
GCAGAAATTCCGTCGTCCTACTGGAAAACCGTCGAGGGAACGCCGGTCGATGAGGTCGTGCAACGCGGCGCCGCCTACGACCTGATCGTTATCGCCCGGTCTGACGACAACGTCGCCGCTCGGCCGTTGGTCCAAGCAGCGTTATTCGAAACCGGTTGTCCGGTTCTCGTCGCGCCACCCACGGCGCCAACGGTGGTCGGCGAGCATGTCATGATCGGTTGGAACCAGGGTGCGCCCGCATCGCGCGCCATCCGCCACGCTATGCCGTTCCTCGAAAGCGCCGCCCAGGTCGATATTTTCACGGTCGAGACGGGCGCCAAGCAAGGCACCTCGGCGCGCGATATCGCCCATTATCTCGCCTGGCACGACGTCAAGGCCGAGGTGAAGGCCGCCCCACCCGGCCCGCACAGCGTCGGCGCGATGTTGCTCGATGAAGCCAAGGCGTCGGGCGCCGACCTTTTGGTGTTGGGCGCGTTTTCCCACAGCCGGCTGCGCGAAGCGATCCTCGGCGGCGTCACCCAGCATGTCTTGGAACATGCCGAGGTGCCCCTGCTGATGGCGCATTGAGGTTCATTCCGCCTCAACGCGTCGATTGGCCAAGGCGGCGTCAGGCCGCTTGTTTCTGCGGGATGCCGCCCTTTTCGACCCAGCTGTAGCGCTCGTCGAGCAGCGACGCCAACGGCCGCCGCTTGGCATCGTCCAAGGCGATCCACATGCGCAGGAGGTGGCGCTGGCGTTCCGGCTCGTCGTAATCCTCGAACTCGGAGCGCCCGTGCAGCGTCGTGTGGTTGGACAGGAACTGCATGTCGCCGGCTTCGAACATCATGCGCAAACGCAGCTCCGGGCGCCGCGCGACCTCCTGGGCGAAATCGATCGCCTCGAGCTGCACCGGCGTTGCGGCGAGGTCTTCGCCGTGGCGGGTCACCGAATGGACGAAGCGGCGGCTGGTGATGCGCGACGTGATCTTGCCATTACGCGCGCTGAACATGGGCATGGTGTACCAGGGCTTCGATCCTTCCGGCTCTTCGCCGTGCCAGTCGATGTTGAACGGCTGGTACAGCGCTTCCAGATAATCCGGCCGCTCTATCCGGATCACATTGTGTAGGGTCTGCGCGCTCACCACGTAGCTTTCGCCGCCCGATTTGGCCGGGCGCATGCAGAACAGGCCCAACACGTCGACCGGCAGCAGATCACAGTGGAAGTCCATTTTGGCATGGGTCTGATACGGGCGCGCATTGGGGTCGCTCAAGACGCGGCCTTCGTCGCGCACATGTCCCAATAAATGACCGCGGGCATTCTGCGAGACCGGCCGGCCAACATGAACGCCGATGCCCCAATAGATGATCTCGCACTCGTCGTCGCTGTAGCGGTCGCGCGGCAGCCCCTTCACCAGGCATATGCCCTTTCCGTTGGACACGCGATCGACGATCTCGTCGATTTTTTGGGTGAGGGTCGGCAGCGGGAAATCGTTCGCGGTAAACGGTACCGCCACGCCGGCTTCCTGGGCCGCGGCCAAGGCGGCATCGATTTCGGCGATGTCATCCGGGTCGAGATATAGCTTCCAACTATCGTCGTTTTGGAGTTTCGGTCCCGTCCAGGCGCCCGGCCCCGTTATCTCGTCGGTGATCATTTCGATCGTCATACCCACACCCCATGAATTCTTGGATTTTGTCTCAGGTAAGCATCGCGCGAACGGCGGCAATTTTCAATCCGCGCGCGACGGTCCGCCAACGGCTGGTTTCCGGCTAACTACGGCGGCATTCGGCGAGGCGTGCCGCCACCGCGCTTTGCCGGCCCTGAAAATGCGCCATCACACTGCTGAACGCCGGGCTTCGGGTAAGCTCGGCGTGAAAATATTCGCGCAGCTTGGGCCAGTCGGGATGGCCGTTATTCCGTTCTTCGAGCCGGGCAATGCGCTGTTCCAAATCGCGGTAGGACTCGCTTTCAGCCATGAAGTTGTTCGAGTCCGCCTCGCTCCAGTCGAAATTGCTGAACCGGCTTAGCCCGTTGGCGGTGTCGATGCGGTCGGGATCGTGGGCGAGCAAATAATCGAACCGCGCCCGCCGCGCCTCGGCGAAGGCTATCTGCAAGTCCCTGTTCACGGTTGCAACCGCTGCGAACTCGCCGCGCTGTTCGACGATGAGGTCATTCAAGTCCCGCTGAAACGCGGTTTTCGCGGTGAGATCCTGGCTGGCGGCATCGCGCACGCAGTCGGCGAATGCATCAGCCGAGGCAGGTCCCCCGCTGGCGATCTGGATCGTAACCGAAAGCGCCACGACCGCGCCCAACCCAATTCCCTTGTTAAACACGGACACGGCGTTCATCCGTCCCGCGGCGGTACCCGCTGCAGAAACGGCTCGATGATCACCGTCTCAAACAGGCCGCCTTTCGTGTAGGGATCGTCGCGGTGCAAGGCCTCGGCGGCTGCCCGGTCAGGCACATCGACAATCAAAACATTGCCGATCACGTCGCGGATGCCGGTTTCGTTGTATTCGAACGCATCGGCGTCGGCGCCGTCGGCCAACAGACCGCCGCCAAAGACGATGATCGGCAGAAAGGTTTTCTGGTACTCGGCATGAGCCGGCAGCAACCGCGCCCGTTCGTCCGCCATACCGGGTTTATCTTTGCGGGCAATCGCAAACAGCATCCCGCACCTCACGCCGCGATGACCGGATTGCTCAGCGTGCCGATACCCTCCACTTCCACTTCGACGACATCGCCCGGCTTCATAAATACCGGCGGCTTACGGCCGACACCGACGCCGGCGGGCGAGCCGGTGGTGACGATATCGCCGGGGCTGAAGCGGTACCAGCGCGAGAAATAGCTGATGATCTGCGGCAGGTTGAAAATCAAGTCGTCGGTTTTGGTCGATTGCATGACCTCGCCGTTCAAGGTCGTGGTGAGTTGCAGGTCGTGCGGGTCGGCGATTTCGTCCTTGGAGACGATCACCGGCCCGCAGGGGCAGAAAGTGGGCAGTTGCTTGCCGAGGACGTTGCGGTCCCAGGCGGCGATCGCCTCGAACGGCTTTTCCGCCGCGAAGATGGGCCCGACCCAATCGCGCGCCGAGACGTCGTTGGCGATGGTGTAGCCGGCGACGAAGTCCATCGCTTCATCTTCCGACACGTTGTGGCAGGTGCGGCCGAAAACGAACGAAAATTCGCCCTCGTAGTCGATCATGTCGGGACACTGTGGCGGCGCGATGATCGGCTTACCGGCGCCGGTCAACGCCATCGGGTTCACCAGGAACGCTGCCGGATGGGCCGGCGTCGGGGTGTTTTCCATTTCCTCCAGATGGCGCCGATAGTTGAGGCCAACCGACAAGATGATCTTGGGGTCAGGTACTGGCGGCAAAAACGACACGTCATCCCACACCTGCAGAATGTCAGACTGGCGTAAGTCCGCTTGTTCGTCCGCGGCCATGGCGCCGACGCGGTCGACGCAGGATTGCACCGCCGCCAACGCCGTCGCGCCGCCGGCGAGCAACTCGCGCATTGCCGCCGGCACCGCCGTGGCTTCGGGCAAGACGCTGCGCAGCGCCACCAAGTCGAGCAACTCGTTATCGCCGACAACAACGGCGACGTGGGCGTGGCCGTCGCCGCGCTCGATCGTGGCCAGTTTCATAGCACCTCCTCCAAAACGATATTTTTGCCCGCTTATTGATCTATTATGGCGGCCTAGCCCCGCCGCGTTAAGCGCTCGGCGGGCACAAGGGAGGAGACGCAATCATGGCAGACGCGCAATCCGATCCAACCACGGGACCACTCAAGCTCAACTTTTTATCCCACGGCACGCTCGAATCGACCGACCTGGAGAAAAGCCGGCGCTTTTACGAGGACTTTCTCGGGCTCGAGGTCATGCGGACCAGCCCGATATCGCTCCTGATGCGGCTCGGCGGCAACAACACCATCGCCGTGGTCGAGGTGAAGGAAAAAGTGCCAATGCCGATGCTCAACCACAACGGACTCGACGTTTCGACCAAGGCCGATGTCGACGCCGCCCACGCCGCCGCTGTGGCGCAGAGCGAAAAATGGGGCATCAAAAAGGTCACCCGCCCGCTCGACCAGCACGGCACCTACTGCTTTTTCATCTGCGACCCGGACGACAACTGGTGGGAAATCCTCACCAATCCGGAAGGCGGCTATTCGTGGATGTTCGAACGCGGCGAGCAAACCGGGCGCGGCCATCTCGACAAAGATTTCGAGCGCCCCGAAGGCACCGACTGAAGCGCGCGGTTGATCCGCTAGGCCAGCTGATACTTATCCCGTTTGACGCCGTCGAGGTTCTGCCCCTCCATGCGGATCAGGCGGGTTTCGTCTTCGCGCTTGGGCGAATGCAGCGCCCCCACCGGATAGGCGACGGCCATGCCCGGCTCCAGCCGATAAGTCTTACGCTTGCTCACCCGCCCGG
>JBFKGW010000287.1:0-4417 GCA_041633145.1 Alphaproteobacteria bacterium | reverse complement strand
GGGGAGAGGGTGGCGAGCGTTAGCGAGCCGGGTGAGGGGACAAAATTTGGTTAGGACAACGATCTACCGTAGCGCCAGCGGGTGATGCGCACCGTCTCGAACACGCCGGCGGCGGTCATCGGTTCATTGGCGACTAGCGCCTCGGCGGCGGCGCGGTCAACCTCCTCGACGATGAACAGGCTGCCGACGAGGCCGGTGCCATCGTCGCTGCGCAGCGGCCCATGGGCGACGTACTTATCGATAATCGAACCCTGGTAGGTATGGTGGGCGGCGGCGGTTTGTTTGCGCAGCGCCGGCGCGTCGGGCCCGTCGAGGCATTCGCAGACGAACATCTGGAGGTTGGGATCTGGTGCACGGTCCGCCTGGCGCAGCCGCTTCGAGCTGACGAAGCGGCGAATGTCCGGCTCTTCGAGCAGGCCCGCCTGGGCGTAGCCATCGGCGGCGACGTAGGCCTCTGCCGCCGCGCGGTCGGGCACGTCGATGACGCACATGGTACCGATCGGTGTCGTCCCATCGTCGGACAAGAAGGGGCCGGCGAACTGAATCTGCTCGCGGTGGGCCCGCACGTGGGCAAGATGTGCGTCCATCGCCGCTTCGCGCAAGTCCAAAGACTCCGGCTTGTACATGGCGCGAATGAAAAACTGCGCCGGCTGGGACTTGTAATAGTCTTGCAGCGCCTGGCCCGACAGGCCGTAGCGCGGATCGTCCGGGCGGTAGCCGCCCGGATTCTCGTTGCTGTCCGCCATAATCGCCGCCGGTTATTCGGCGGCCGCCTCCGTATCGGCGAAGAACGAGGCGGCATACATCTCGCGCCGCTTCAAGCCCGCGACGAACTCTTCTTCGAAGTTCGGCGGCACCGCGCCGGTGACCCGCTCGTCGGCGAGCAGCGCATCGCGCCACGCCTTGATCAGCGGGAAGTCCTTCAGCACGTCGTTCTTCAGCACCCGGTCGACGAAGGTGTAGCGCTGCAAAAACGGCGCGTAGGCGGCGTCGACCAGACAGAGCTGTTCGCCGTTGAAGTAGGGACCGTCGTTGCCGCGCTCTTCGGCAAGCGCCTGCTCGACCGGCTCCAGCTTCTTCGGCGCGTCGGCGACCGCCTTTTCCATGTCCTCCCGGGTCTTGGCATAATGGATCGAACTGAGCGCGCTGGCGAAGTCGCGGGTATAGTCGGTCCAGGCCCGGTTCCGGGCTCGCTTGATCGGGTCTGCCGGGTGCAGTCTAGGCTCGACCATCTCGTCAAGATATTCCGCTATCGCGTTGGATTCGAACAGAATATCGTCCTCGATCTTGAGCACCGGAACCTTGCCGTGCGGCGAGATTTCCAGGAACCAGTCGGGCTTGTCTTGCAGGTTGATGTAGGTGACTTCGAACTCGACGTCTTTTGCACGCATTAGGATCACGGCGCGCTGCACCCAGGGTCAGGTGAAGGAACTGATCAAGTGATATTTGGTCATGGCGGTTATTTTCCCCGTGAAATCGCGACCCCTGCCGCGGACGGCGATCATAGGCGCCGATAGCCGCACGGTCAAAGCAGGCGGCACAACAAATCCGGCGAGCTGAGCGCCTCAAACGGCGGCGCAGCGGTAGATCATGAAGGGGCTGGTCGGCAAATAGGCAGTGCGATCATAGTTGCCCCATAATCGCTCGACGCGAAAGCCGGCGCGCGTGATCAGTTCTTCCGCCTCCGGCATGGTCACCAGATCGAACTGCACCTCGAGCTCGCGTTGCTCGATGGTGTGTCCCAGCCGGTCCTTGATCTCGTAGAACTGCGTCCCGGTCACGCGTCCTTGGGGCGAGGGCGGATAGAGCTGGGCGGAGAACTGCAAGGTGCGCTCGCCGTCGGCGAAATCGACCACCATCGGCGGGCTGCGCTTGCCGTCTAGGCTGAACCTTCGCATGGCCGGGTTTTGCAGCGAAAAGGTGAAACGGCCCCCCGGTTCCAGATGCTCGCGCGCGTGTTGCAACAGGCCCTGCCGTTCTTCGCGACCGAGCACTTCGGACAGCGAATGAAACCCGATGAAAATGAAGGCAAACAAGCGCGGTAGCGAGAAAGACCGGGCGTCGGCGTGAATCAGATCAGCGCTGTGGTTGCCGGCGGTTAGTTTTTCGCGAAACAGATCGAGTAACTTCTGCGAATAATCGACCCCGGTGTAGGTAAACCCCGCTTCGATGAGACGATAGCCGATGCGGCCGCTGCCGCACATCAACTCGAGCACGTCGCCATCTACCGACGCCGCCTCGTCCGCCCAAAATCCCACGTCAGCGTCGCTGCGCACGTAAACGTCGTAGAGATCGGCGACCAGATCGAAATCGATGCTCTTTTCCATGGGCGACTGCAGGCTGTGTCCAGGTGAAGTTTCTGGGTGGATACTAGCAAATTTCGCCGCAGCGCGCGGCGACCACGCAAGTGAATTCACACTAAGAATAGGCTATCATTATGGCTACCGGCGCCACGGAAGCTAGCGACCTCCGATGAGCGAAATCGACACCAAGAAAAAGACCAAAGTTAAGCCGAAAACGGAGCGGCCGCGGCTTTATAAGGTCATGCTGCTGAACGACGACTACACCCCGCGCGAATTTGTCGTGAAAGTGCTGCGGTCGGTGTTCGGCATGAGCGACGATCAGGCCCACCGGGTGATGATAACCGCGCACACCCGCGGTGCCTGCGTCGTCGCTGTCTACACCAAGGATGTTGCCGAAACCAAGGCTAAAGAGGGCACCGACGCCGGCCGCAGCGCCGGCTATCCGCTCTATTTCTCGACCGAGCCGGAGAATTAAGCGGAAATTCAGCCGCGTTCGCTGTCGCGCATGCTTGTGCGCCGGTAATGGTTCGGCCTGAAGTGGCTAACTAAAAAACTTTATCGCCCGCAAAAAATCGTGCTTGAAAGTCGATGACTGGACGTTGAAACCGGCGTCGATGAACAAAAGGCAAGCGGCAATAGCCAATGCCAAGCCGGTGAAGCTAAAGACCCGGCCCGGCGCGATCTCGCCTTTGTTGTTGCCGATCAGCCGGCACGCTTGCATTGCGGCGTAGCTCGAGGCGCTGTTGAACAATTTATCCATATCAAATACCCGTCTTCGACACAGTAATTCTGCACTGAAACAAACAGTTCATGCTGGGCAATCTCACTGCGCAGCGTAGATTTCAGTACAGACAAAAATTAGTATGAAAATATAGAAAAGACAATCTATAAAATAAAGAAATTCACAAAAATTAATGTATATTTTAACTATAATCGTAATTATTAATATTAATTTTAACTTAATTTTTATTGCGAACAAATACTTTATTTTTTATAAAATTTAACCGGTCGGACATCAGCGCCAGCTCGGTGCCCCCACGGTATCGGTCTAGAGCAGGCGTTCCGCGATCGACACATAAACCTGTCCGCTGGCGCCATACGCATACGCGCCGCAGACCGAACCGGGGACCGTTAGACGGCATATCGATTTTGCTCTTCTATTTCGTAGCAACCGCCCTGGCTTTCCCTAAAATGCCGGTTATTGGGAATTTTTCACAGGAAAGCCGATGAGCGCCTTAGCCGATAGCATCACGCTGGCCGACGTCGAGGCGGCGGCCGAGCGTATCAGCGGCCGGGTGCGGCGCACGCCGTGCCTGCGCACCCGCTATATCCGCGACCCGCTGCGGCCGGGTCCGACCATGTTGAAGCTCGAATGCCTGCAGGTGACTGGCGCGTTCAAAGTACGTGGCGCCAACAATGCCATCCTGCAGCTCGACGAAGCGGCGCTGGCGCGTGGCGTCATCACCGCCTCGGGCGGCAACCACGGCCTTGCCGTGGCCTATGCCGCTCAGGCGTCGGGTTGTCCGGCGGTGGTCTACCTGCCGAAAAATACGCCGGCGGATAAAGCCGATAAGATCCGCGGCTGGGGCGCCGAGGTGGTGGTCGAGGGCGCGGTGTGGGACGACGCCGAACGGGCCGCGCTGGCCCGCGCCGCGCGGGACGGGCTGGCCTACATCCACCCTTTTGCCGATCCCGCCGTGATCGCCGGGCAGGGCACGATTGGGGCGGAGATGTTGAAACAATCGCCGGGCATCGACGCGATCGTCGCCGGTATCGGCGGTGGCGGTCTGATCGCCGGCGTTGCGCTCGCCGCCAAGGTGATCAAGCCGGAGATCAAGGTGATCGGCGTCGAGCCGGTCGGCGCGCCGACCCTGTCGAACAGCCGCGCGGCCAGCGCGTTGGTGACGCTCGACACCGTCGAGACCGGTGCCAACACGCTGGCGCCGCGACGCAGTGCTGAGCTCAACCTGGCGATCATCGAAAAATTTGTCGACGACATCGTGCTGGTCAGCGACGCAGAAATGCGCACCGCCGCCCAGTGGCTGTGGTTCGAAATGGGCCAGGCGGTCGAACTCGCCGGGGCGGCCGCGGTGGCGGCGATCCGGACCGGCAGG
>JBFKGW010000286.1:0-4425 GCA_041633145.1 Alphaproteobacteria bacterium | reverse complement strand
GCGAACAGCGTGCGGTCGGCGCCCATTTCCTGAATGCAGCACAGCAACGCCGGGTCGGAGAAAAACCCGCTGGTGGTGATGTAGAAGTGCGAGCAGAACGCATCGCGGAAGGCCACGCCCTCGTTGCCCGGCCGGTTGACCGCCATGTCGATGCGCCACAACAGAAACGGCAGGGTCTCGCCGAGGTGGCCGAGGATGATCTTCACATCCGGATAGGCGTCGAGCACGCCGGACAGGACGATGCGGATACCCGCCGTCGCGGTCTCCATGGTGAAGCCCCAGCCGGCGTTGAGGATGCCGGGAAACTTTTCGGCGTAATCCTTGAGATAGATATCGACCACGCCCGGGTGGGGGTTCGCCGGGTGGATGTAGAGCGGCACGTCGAGCGCCTGGGCGCGCTCATAGATCGGCCAGAACTGTTCCTTGTCGAAGAAGTGTTCGCCGCCGGTAAGGCCGTGGATCATCGCGCCCTTTAAGCCCAACTTGTCGACTGCCCGTTCCAGCTCGTCGGCCGCGGCCTTGGGATTGGCGGTCGGCAGGGCGGCGAAGCCGGCGAAACGGTCAGGGTGGGCGCTGATCAACTCGGCGAGGTGGTCGTTGGCCAGCGCGGCCACCTTGACGCCGGTCTCGGCGTCCATGCGTTGCGTCGACGGCGCGCCGTGGGACAGCACCTGAACATCGATACCGCAGTCATCCATAGATTTCAGCCGCGCTTCGCCGATGTCTTCCAGTTTGTCGCGAACGAAGCCGCCGGTGCGTGCATCGATGCCGGTGAAATGCGCCGTGATATTGTCATCGTAGTAATGTTCCTCGATCGCGATCACGCGCTGGTCGTTCAGAATAGTCATGTCCTTCCCCGATTTTTGTTTGATGGTTTGAAAAGCAAATTGGGACTGCGCCTAACCGGCTTGTTTGTAAGCCAATCTTTCCCGGCTTAGAAGCAGCAGTCCGATCACGGCAGCCGCGGCGCTCACCCACAACGCGCCGGTGAAGGCCTCCATGGGAATGAACAGGGACAAACCAACGGCGGCAAACAGAATCCGTTCCGCCGCGTTGAGGTTTCGTATGAAGTAACCGACAATAGCGATCGAAACCAACCAAACCCCCAAGACCGCCGTGGCGATATCGATCGCGATGACGATGGGATCGCCTTTCAGCAGCAGCGACGGCGAGACGACAAAGACGAACGGGATGAGATAGGCCAGCCAGCCGAAGCGCATGGCAGCAAAGCCGGTCTTCATCGCGTCCGCGCCGGTCAGCGACGCCGCGGCAAACGCGGCGATGGCGACCGGCGGCGTAATCATCGACATCATGCCGAAATAGAGAATGAACAGGTGCGCGGCGATGGGCTCGATGCCGACTTCGACCAACGAGGGGCCGACCAATGTCGCCAGCAGAATGTAGACGCCGGCTGTCGGCATGCCCATGCCGAGCAAAATGCAGATAAAGGCGGCGAGGAGCAGCAGGATGAACAGGCTGCCGCCACCCAGCTTGACCAGCGAAAGGGTCAGCGCGAAACCAATGCCGGTAACGCCGAGGGCGCCGATCACCACGCCGGCGGCGGCGCCGATCATGACGATGTCGAGCACCGCGTGGCCAGTGGCGCGGATCGCATCGAATATGCCGAGCGGCCCCAGCCGCTTGCCCTTGTAGCCGAAGATCAGCGACAAGATGACCATGCTGGTAGCGGATATCAGCGCCGATCGTTCCGGCGTGTAGTTCAGGGCGAACAGCGCGTAAATCAAAACCGCGAAGGGAACGGGAAAGTACCAGCCGTGCCGGAACACACTCGCCAGCCGCGGGATATCCGCCCGGTTCATCGGCTTGAGGCCGGCGCGCGCCGGTTCCAGATCGGCCAGCACGAACAGCGCGAGGTAGTACAACAGCGCCGGCACCAAGGCCGCCGTGACAACGTCGGTGTAGGGCACCTGCAGAAATTCCGCCATCAGAAAGGCGGCCGCCCCCATGATCGGCGGCATCAACTGGCCGCCGGTCGACGCCACCGCCTCGATCGCGCCGGCATGGTAGACGCTGTAGCCGCCCTTGCGCATCAAGGGGATGGTGATGACGCCGGTGGTGGCGACATTCGACACCGCGCTGCCGGAAATCGAGCCGAACAGGCCGGACGCCGTCACCGCAATCTTGGCCTGGCCGCCGCGATAACGGCCGACCAGCGCCATGGAAATCTCGGTGAAAAATTCCGATCCGCCCGAGCGCAATAAAATCTGCCCGAAGAACACGAAATTGATGACGATGGTCGAAACGACCACCATGGGCAGACCCAATATGGCGTTGAAGTCCCACGCCAGCGTGTAGATCAGCGCCGTCACCTTGATCGGCCGGGCCTCCAGCGCGCCGGGCAGGAACGGGCCCAGCAGCGGCAACACCAGGAAAAACAGCACGACGACGGTGAGGACCATCCCGACCGTGCGCCGCAAGCCTTCGATGATCAAGACGATGATGATGCCGCCCGACAGTAAGCCGTCGAGCGGTCGGGCAAATACCAATTCGTTGAGAACGGGATAGCGCACCGCCATATAGGCGGCGGCGGCGAAGCCGGCGATTGCCGCCACGACGTCGTACCAAGGCGGGGTCGCTCGTCTAGATTTTTTGCTGATACGCCGCGTTAAGAAAATCAGCGGCAGGGCAAGGGCGAGTATCCCACTGAGATACTGCCCTTTGAACAGGAGTAACCCAACCAGGCGATAAACATCGGCCGCCCAAAACAGCGCCGCCACCGTCAACAGGATGGCGAGGACGGAGCTTATGATACCGACCGCCGTCCTCGCTTTGCCGCCTGTCGATGAAGCGCCTTCAGACACCTGTTAGGCCGGCCTTACTTCGGCGGCCACTGACCAATCTCTTTGTAAAAGCGCTCGGCGCCCGCATGGTAGGCAACGCCCGGAAACGCCTTGGTCATGCGCTCGGGGTTGAACAGTCCAAGTCCCGGGAACGCCTTAGCCATCGCCGGCTTGTTGCCGTGCAAGGCCTTGACGACTTTGTAGACGGTATCGTCGTCGACCTTACCGTTGGTCAGCACCAGATAGTCGTAGGCCATGACATGTTTGGGCTCATCGACGCCGATGTTGCGCGGCGACGGCGTGACCTGAAGCGCGTAGGCTGGCGGCACATGCTTGCGCATCTGTTCGACCGCCGCATCGGACGGGTCGATGCCGACAACCCGCAGTCCGCCGACCTTGGCATTGGTTTCCTGCACCTTGCCGGCGCCGAACACGAAGAAGAAGACGTCCGCCTTGCCGGCGGCGAAGTCGTCGGCTCCGGCGACCACGTTGGCGGCCGGCACCTTGGTGACGTCGTCATAGGTCAGGCCTGCGTTGGCGAGCTCGCCTCGCATCAACACATCGATGATCTTCTGGCTCGACCAGCCCGATGGCACCCGCTTGCCCTTGAGATCGGCGAGCGTTTTGATATCAGAGTCGGCGCGGGTGAAAACGGCAACGCGGAACGGCGTCAGCACGGCCGCGATCTGCAGATCCTTCTGCGGCCGATCCTTGTAGATACCGGTGCCAGATACCGCGAAGGTGGTTTCCAACTCATTGGCCAGGCCGAATTCGATCTCGCCGCCGCTGACCTGCGGCACGTAGACGCTGGAACCGCCGAAGGTCTGGGCGACCATCTGGATGTCGGTAGATTCGCTGATCACCTTGGCCAGCGCCGCGCTTGCCTGCGACGTGAAGCCACGGTTGGTACCGGCCATGCCGATGGTTTGCGCGTTCGCCGACGCGACGGCGAAGGCGGCGACCATTAATCCTGCAAAAATTGATGTGATACGCATTGTTTCCTCCCTCCTGCGAACCCCGTATCGCCGGGGCTCGGCAATCTTCAATTCCTTATCCGTCCCGCTTCTCGGGTTGCCGGCAACTATAACCGCATAGACCGGGTTATTCGTCTATTTTCTAGCCTTTAGCAGCGCCCGTTACACCGGAACTTTCGTCGCATCATAGTCGAACAGCCACTCATAGCGCTCGGCGATTTGCTCCTTGTCCCACTGCCCCTCGACGAATTGGCGTGCCGATTGTTCGTCGGCGAGCGTTTGGGCATGAAAGCGCCTCAGGTTTTCCGCCGAACCGTGGACGGCGCGGGCGGTGCGGTCGTGGCGCGCCGTTTCGTAGGCGTCGAGCGCTTGCTCGGGATCGTCATAGGCGGCCAGCGCGCGGGCCAGCACAAAGCCGTCCTCGATCGCCATCACTGCGCCTTGCGCCAAAAACGGCAGCATGGGATGGCACGCATCGCCGAGCAGGCTGACCGGGCCGCGGCGCCAACGGGCCATCGGCTCGCGCGAGAATAGCGCCCATTTGTAAGGGGTGCGCAGATTGCGGATCAGGGTGTGGATGGTTTCGTGCCAGCCGGCGAAGTCCGCCAGACATTCCTCGACGCTACCTTCGGTGCTCCACGATTCGATAT
>JBFKGW010000285.1:0-4443 GCA_041633145.1 Alphaproteobacteria bacterium | reverse complement strand
TTATAGCCGGTGTGGCCGATCACCTGGCTGAACAACGCCACGCCGATCAGCGCGCCATAGGTCTCGGTCGTCAGTCCGGCGACCGGCAGACCGAGCGCGATCACGACGATCCAGAGCAACAGCGCGCCACCACCGTAAGCCAGCGTCACGAAGGGCAGCAGAGACACCGTCTGTCGGGCCCGCTGCGCGAACAGCAAAAAGCCGGCGAAACAAACGCCGCCGGCGAGCGCCAACAGATCACCCAACAGCGAGGCGTTGCCGCCGGCCGCGCTGCCGACCGCGATAATCACGCTGCCGGCGACGGCAAGCGCGATGCTCAGCCAGGTCAGGCGGTGTGGCGCTACGCGCAGGATCAACAGGCCGTAGAGCGCCAGCCACACCGGATTAAGCGTCACCAAAACCACCGAGTTGGCGATCGAGGTGAAATCGAGCGAGGCGATCCAGGTGGCGAAGTGCAGCGCCAGGAAAAGCGCGGCACCAGCGATCAGCTGCACCTCGCGCCGCCGCAACGCGCGCAGGTCGGAATAGGCGAAGATCAAGGTGAGCGGCGCCAGCACACACGTGGCAATGCCGAGCCGAAAGGCGGCGATAACGATCGGGTCGGCCTGGGCGACCCGGACGAAGATCGCACCGTGGCCGATGCCGACGATGGCGACCGCCAAGACGCCGACATAGAAGAGCGGCGGGTGGTCACGGCTCATCAGCCGCTCTCAAACGAGTTCCCGTGCTTCGGCGTGTGAGCCAACGGGATTACCCCCCACCCCATTCCTCCCCCTCAAGGGGGGAGGGAGGAACCTAGCCGTACCTCGATTACATCCCCTCTCCCCAGCGAGGGAGAGGGTTAGGGAGGGGGGGACCGAAAAGTAATTCCCAGCGGGCACTAGCTCAGCACCAGATCGTCGCGGTGGATCATTTCCTCGCGCCCGCGATAGCCAAGCACCGCTTCGGTCTCGCTGCTCTTGAGGCCCTTGATGCGGCCGGCGTCATCGCTCGAATAGGCGGACAAGCCGCGCGCCAGTTCGCCGCCACTGTCGTCGCGCACGACCACCGGATCGCCGCGGTCGAAGCTGCCCTCGACACCCACCACGCCAGCCGGCAGCAGGCTTTTGCCGGCGACCAAAGCCTTGGCCGCGCCGGCATCGACGATGATCGTGCCGACCGGGTTCAGGCTGGCGGCGATCCAGCGCTTGCGCGCGGTCTGCGGCTCGCCTTGGGTCAGGAACCAGGTGCAGGTGGCCGTCCCATCGAACGCCTGCAAGGGCCGCTCGATGCGCCCGTCGCCGATCGCCAGCCGGCAGCCGGCCTGCATGACGATGCGCGCCGCCTCGAGCTTGGTCACCATGCCGCCGGACCCGGTTTCGCTTTCTGTTGCGCTGGCCATCGCCTCGATTTCCGGCGTGATCGCGCGCACTTCGCCGATATGGACGGCCTCGGGATCGAGCGCCGGATCGGCGGTATAGAGCCCGTCCACGTCGGACAGGATCACGCAGGTATCGGCGCTCACCATCTGGGCGACCCGGGCGGCGAGACGGTCATTGTCGCCGAAGCGGATCTCTTCGGTGGCGACCGTGTCGTTTTCGTTGATCACCGGCACGACGCCCAGCTTCAACAGGGTCGTGATGGTCGAGCGGGCGTTGAGATAGCGGCGCCGGCTCTCGGTATCGTCGATGGTGAGCAGGATCTGCGCCACCGGCACATCGTAGCGCGCCAGCGCGTCCTGCCAGGCATGGGCGAGACGCACTTGGCCGGTGGCTGCCGCCGCCTGGCTCTCCTCGAGGCGCAGCGCACGATTGCGCGGTCCGCGGGCGAGCCCCAAGATCCGCCGGCCGACGGCGATCGCCCCCGATGACACGATGAGGATGTCGGTGCCGCTACGACGCAGCTCGGCAACATCGGCGGCCAGCGAATCGATCCACTTGGCGTGCAGCTTACCGTTATCGTCAGCCAGCAGTGCCGAGCCGATCTTGATCACCAACCGCTTGCTGTCACGGAGCGAAAATTCCGCCGCGGACGGGTTAGGCGCAACCGTGTTCATTGCACCGCCTCGCGCGTTGGCGAATCCCAGGATTTTCCGTTATCGCTTGTGTCGGCGTCGCCAATGAAGCGCCGGAGCGCCCGCAAGGCATCGGCCACGCCGCGGCCCGACACGCCGGAGATCGCCAAAACATCCTGGCCGGCGACATCGGCCAAACGCGCGCGGATATCGTCGATGTCTTGGTCGCGCAACGCGTCGGCCTTGTTGAGCGCGACCACTTCCGGTTTGTCGGCCAGACCGCCGCCATAAGCGGCCAGCTCGTCGCGCACGGTTTTATAGGCCGCGACGGCGGCCTCGGCGCCGGCGGTGCCGTCGATCAGGTGGAGCAACACCCGGCAGCGCTCGACATGGCCGAGAAACCGGTCGCCGAGCCCTTTGCCCTCGTGGGCGCCCTCGATCAGCCCGGGAATATCGGCCATGACGAATTCGTCGCCATCGGCGGCGACCACGCCGAGCACCGGATGCAGCGTGGTGAATGGATAATCGGCGATCTTCGGCGTCGCGCGGGACACCGCAGCCAGGAAGGTCGACTTGCCGGCGTTGGGCAGACCGACCAGCCCGACATCGGCGATCAGCTTGAGGCGCAGCCACAGCCAGGCTTCTTCGCCCGGCCAGCCGGTCTCAGCGCGGCGCGGCGCCTGGTTGGTGGCACTCTTGAACTGGGCATTGCCGCGGCCGCCGTCGCCGCCGCGGGCGATCACCACCCGCTGGCCGACCTCGGTCAAATCGGCGATCAGGGTTTGCTTATCCTCGGCCAGCATTTGCGTGCCGACCGGCAGCTTCAGCACCACATCGGCACCATCGGCGCCGGTGCGGTCGCTGCCCTGTCCGTCGTGACCGCGCTTGGCCTTGAAATGCTGCTGGTAGCGATAGTCGATCAGCGTGTTGAGGCCGCCGACGCATTCGACGATCACATCGCCGCCGCGCCCGCCATTGCCGCCGTTGGGACCGCCGAAGGGAACGTGCTTCTCGCGGCGGAACGACACGCAGCCGTTGCCGCCGTCGCCGGAGCGCACATAAACCTTCGCTTCGTCGAGGAACTTCATCGAATTCGCGATCCCGCAATTAAAAAGGGGAGATCGGTTGCCCAACCTCCCCGAATGATACTCGGCCTCGCGGCAGCCGATCTAGGCCGGCGGCTCGACCGATACAAAGGCGCGCCCGCCGCGGCCGCGGTTGAACGCGACGCGGCCTTCGACCAGAGCGAACAGCGTGTGGTCCTTACCCATGCCGACATTGTCGCCGGGGTGGAACTTGGTGCCGCGCTGGCGCACGATGATGTTGCCGGGGATCACCTCCTGGCCGCCATACTTCTTGATGCCGAGGCGCCGACCGGCTGAATCGCGGCCGTTGCGTGAGCTGCCGCCTGCTTTTTTATGGGCCATGGTCGCTTACTCCTTGTCGGCGTCTTTGGCCGCGCCGGTGCTCTTGGCGCGGGTCGTGGTGCGCTTCGCCGCGGGCTTCTTGGCCGCCGGCTTCTTTGGCGCCGCCTTTTTAGCTGTGGTCGTCTTGGCGGCCGGCTTGGTCGCCGCCGGTTTCTTCGGCGCGGCCTTCTTGGCCGCCGGCTTGCGGGTGGTCGTCGTCTTGGCCGCCGGTTTGCGCGTGGTCGTCCGTTTCGCCGCGGGCTTCGCCGCCGCCGGTTTGGCTTCTTCGGTCGGTGCTGCTTCCTCGGCCGCCGGCTTGGCTGTCGCTGCCGGTTTGGCCGCCGCGCGTGTCGCCCGCTTCGGCGCCGCCTTGGCCTTGCCGGTCACATCGGTGATGCGCAGCACGGTGACGTCCTGGCGGTGTCCCATCTTGCGCCGGTAGCCTTTGCGGCGCTTTTTCTTGAACACGATGATCTTGTCGCCGCGGGTCTGCTCGAGGATCTCGGCGCTGACCGCGGCGCCCTCGACGACCGGCGTGCCGACGGTGCTCGACTTGTCGTCGTCGAGCATCAACACCGGCGCCAGCGCAACCGTGCTGCCGGGATCGCCGGCCAGCTTTTCCACCGCGATGATATCGCCGTTGGCGACCCGGTATTGCTTTCCACCGGTTTTGATGACTGCATACATAGTCCGTGTTCCAACTGGGTGCCGCCGCCGCCGTTGGCCGGCAGCCACCACACCGAATTTCGTTTCGGAAAAACAACGCAGACCGCCGCGCCACACGGCCGCCCGTCTCGCGCGCCGGAATATACGCCGCCGGCCGCCGCTGTCAACCGCTCTTCGCGCCCGGCGGGATAGGCATTTGCCCGCCGTTACAGCGGCTTGCGGCACAGCGGCTTGCGAGGGGGGCGCGGCGTGCGTTATACGGGGCGCGCTTCGCCCGCGGGTGTCCACCGCGTGGCCGGGCCTCGCGCGGAGGGGTGCCGGAGTGGTTGAACGGGGCGGTCTCGAAAACCGTTGTACCCTTAGGGGTACCGAGGGTTC
>JBFKGW010000284.1:0-4452 GCA_041633145.1 Alphaproteobacteria bacterium | reverse complement strand
TGCAAGAACCGGTCGAGCGCGGCGCGCAACTCGTCCATCAATTGGGCGATTTCTTCTTCGTCGGCGTTTCGCGCGAGCGCTTCCTGCAATCGTTGCTGAGCTTCCCGCAAATCGCGTTCGGCGAGCGAAAGATTGCCGTCCTCCACGCGCAAGGCTGTTTCCCACAGCAGCAATTGAACCGAATCGATCGCATCCTCTTGTTCGTTGTGTACCAGTCGCGAGCGAGCTGACATCAAACTCAAGAAGACGGTGACATCGTCGCCGTACTGGTCGGGTTGGGCGGCAATATTGTGCAATTCGCGCGCGATGCGTAGACGTTGATCGGACGACAACGCGAGCGCGCGGCGTTGGGTGATGATTGCGCGCGCGACGGGGTGGTTGAAGACCCGTTCGGGCAGTCTAACCGACAAGCGGTCGGAACGCCCTTCCTGTCCCGGACCGTCGGTGGCGACAAGTTGCACGGAAACGTCCAGGCCGGCCCAGGGGTGCGCGGTTAAGTCATGAAAGCTTGCCCCTTCGCCATCGCGCGCGTTGCCGATCGGCGGCGGCAGTTCGACGATCAGCGGCTCGGATCCGATTGTGCCCGATCCCGAGGGTCCAAAGACTTCGGCGCGGACCGCGGCGACGCCGTAGTCGTCAAGCACGCGATAGGCGATGCGCAAGGCGTTTCGGCGGCTGCCCTCGGGCGGTTCGGCGAAGGTGATCTCAGGCGGCGTATCGGCCGCGATATTGAAGTTCCAGCTGCCAAGGGTTTTGCCCGACTGGACCACGGCCACAGTTTGGTTGCCCGATTCGGTGAGCGGCATTTCGACCCGCCAGGCGTCTTGTCCAGCGGATTCTAGATCGCTCGTGACATCGCCGACGTGCAGCTGCGGCGTGCCCTTGCCCTGGTTGACCAACGCCAACAGCTGGCTGCCGATCGGCACCTGTACTGGGGTGCCGGCGTGCGTCGCCTCGACCGCCGATTCGTCGGCTGAGGCCAACAGGCGCGGCGGCAGATCGGTATAAGGCGGCGGAGTTACCCACATTTCCAGGGTCGCCGATCGCGCCGCCGAAAAGCCCTGCAGGTCGGGGACGATAGCGCGGCCGAGTCGGCGCTCCATGTCGCCGCCGGCAAATGTAGCGCCGACGATCAAGGCAATGACAACCGCCAGGCGCAAGGCGTGCGGATCGCGCTTTGCCAGTCCCGGCCGCGGCAGGCGGACGCGCAAATGTTTTACCGACGCCAGGGCGCGCGCCAGATGGATTTGCCACAGAGCGATCGTCCCGGGATCGGTGCGGTCGCCGGAGGGCATATCGGCGAGGGCGGTTAGCGGCCGGTGAGCGATACCGCTGTCTTGTTCCAGCCGCCGTTGTGCTTCGCCGGCGCGCGGCAGGTGAATATTGCGAATGCCATGCCACAACGCCCAAACCAACGCGAGCGCGATAACGAGCAAAAACACGGCGTGTAACCAACCGGGCAAAAGCGGCAGGACATCGAACAATACCAACGCCGCAAAGATCCCGATCACGGCGAGGATCGGCCACAAATTGGGCCAGATCGCTTCCCATAACAGCACCAATCGCGCCACACCCAATCGCCAAGAAATACCGGGTATCCGCGTTAAACGCTGTGTTCGAGGGTCGTGCCGCATTGAATTCGTCAAAATTGGGCCACCATTCCGTTGCGTGAGCTTAGCCCGTTCAGTCCCGGTTTTGCCACTCGGCGAACCGTTCGCGGTCCAGTTGTTGCCGGACGGTCTCGCGGGGCCGTACTAACGCGTAGCGATCGCCGTTAACCAATACTTCCGGCACCAATAGACGGCTATTGTAACCCGAAGCCATCACCGCACCATAGGCGCCGGTATCACGAATCACGAGAAATTCACCGGCCTCAACTTCGGTTAACGCGCATGCCGTCGCGAAGGTATCGCCGGTTTCGCACACCGGACCTACGATATCGGCCTCGCTCAGTACTGCGTCAACAGCGGGCTGGCGGGCGGGTTCGACCGCGTGATCCGCGCCATAAAGGGCAGGTCGCATCAAATCGTTCATCGCTGCATCGACGATAATGAACCGGCGTTCGCCGTTCTCTTTGACAAATATGATTCGGGTCAACAGGACGCCGGCGTGCCCGGTGAGATAACGGCCTGGCTCGAAAATTAGCTCGCAGTCGAGGTCGCCAACTGTCTCTTTGACCATGGCGGCGTAGTTGGCCACCGTTGGCACCGCTTCGTCGCCATAGGCGATGCCGAGTCCGCCGCCGAGATCGAGTCGGCGTATCGCGATGCCCTCGGCGCGCAGGTGCTGGGTCAGCTCGGCGACGTGGCCAAAGGCGGTTCGAAATGGCGCGACGTCAGTCAACTGGCTGCCAATGTGGACGGCCACTGATACCGGCGTTAGGCCCGGCAGTTCGACGGCCCGGGCGAAGGCTGCCGGCGCGCGAGCGATATCGACGCCGAATTTGTTTTCCTTGCGGCCGGTGGTGATTTTGTCGTGGGTCACCGCATCGACGTCGGGATTGACCCGGATCGCGATGTCGATCTCAGCGCCCTTGCTCACCGCAACCTCGGACAGCGCGTCCAGTTCGGGTAGAGATTCGACGTTGAACTGCATGATGCCGGCGTCGATGCCGGCGGCCATTTCGTCGCGGGTCTTGCCGACGCCGGAATAGACGATGCGTTCGCCCGGAATGCCCGCCGCCAGTGCGCGCTGCAATTCGCCATCCGAGACCACGTCGGCACCGGCGCCAAGCTCGGCGAATGTGCGCACCACCGCCAGATTGGAATTGGCCTTCATGGCGTAGCACACTTGAGCGCGCTGTCCCGATAGAGCGTCGACGAAACGGCGATAGGCGTCGGCCATGGCGGCGACCGAGTACACATAGACCGGTGTCCCCACATCGCCAGCGATCGCCGAGAGGGCAACGCCCTCGGCGTACAGCTCGCCGTTCTTGTAGGTAAACGCGGTCATGGCGCTAGCCTCTCGTTAGCGCCCGATTTATGCGTGGCGCGGGCGCTTTTTAGCGCGACGGATAGGTTCTTGGATAGGTGACAGGTTCGTCTTCCGGCGGCTCCGGCGGGCCTTTCTTGCCGCAAGCTGCCAGCGCCATTGCCAGGGCCAAAGCGACTAATACCGATGCCGACTTGCGCCGCACGTCAATCCTCCAAAAATCGCTTGCGCGCTGCGGCGACTGCGGCCCGTACGTTGTCCGGCGCCGTTCCGCCTTCGCTGGTCCGGCGCGCCACAGCGGCGTCGACCGATAATACCGCAAGAACGTCGTCGGTAATACGCTTGTCGATCTTTTGCATGTCGGCAACCGGGAATTGATCGAGCATGACGCCGCGCGCTTCGGCTGCTTTGACGATCTCGCCGGTCACCCGGTGGGCGTCGCGGAACGGCAGCCCGGCAACGCTGACCAGCCAGTCGGCGAGGTCGGTCGCGGTCGGGTAGCCTTGTGCGGCGGCCGCGCGCATGGCCTCGGGTACCGGCTCGAAATCGCCGGCCATCCCGGTCATAGCCGCCAGGGCCAGCGCCAGCGAATCGGCGGCGTCGAAGACCGGTTCTTTGTCTTCCTGCATGTCCTTGCTGTAGGCGAGCGGCAAGCCTTTCATCACCGTGAGTAACGTCATGAGATCGCCGAACACCCGTCCCGCTTTCGCCCGCGACAGTTCGGCGGCGTCGGGATTGCGCTTTTGCGGCATCATCGAGCTGCCCGTCGTATAGGCGTCCGACAGACGCACAAAGCCGAAGCCATCGCTGCACCAGATAACGATTTCTTCCGACAGGCGCGACAGATGGGTCATGGCGATCGCCGCGGCAGCGAGGAACTCGAGCGCGAAGTCGCGGTCGGAGACCGCATCCAACGAATTCGCCATCGGCCGGTCGAAGCCCAGCGCCGACGCCGTACGCTGTCGGTTGATCGGAAACGACGTCCCCGCCAGCGCGCCGGCGCCGAGCGGCGACTCGTTTAAGCGCCGGCGGCAATCGGCGAACCGCCCACGGTCGCGGCCGAACATCTCGACATAGGCCAGCAGGTGATGCCCGAAAGTGATCGGCTGCGCAGTTTGCAAATGGGTGAAGCCCGGCATGATCAGCGCTGCGTGCTGCTCGGCGCCGTCGATCAACGCCGCCTGTAGATCGCGCAGTTGGCCGTCCAAACCGTCGATGGCATCGCGCACCCACAAGCGAAAGTCGGTCGCCACCTGGTCGTTGCGCGAGCGCGCGGTATGCAGACGGCCCGCCGGCTCGCCGATGAGCTCGCGCAGCCGCGCCTCGATATTCATGTGAATGTCTTCAAGCTCTTGCGAAAACTTGAACTTTCCGGCGGCAATTTCTCGCGAAATTGTGTCTAGACCGTCATTGATCGCCTTTCCATCTTCTGCTGAAAGGATGCCCTGTGCTACCAGCATGTCGGCATGGGCGCGCGAGCCGGCGATGTCCTGGGCGAACAGGCGTTGGTCGAAATCAATC
>JBFKGW010000283.1:0-4453 GCA_041633145.1 Alphaproteobacteria bacterium | reverse complement strand
TGACCACCGCGAGCGCCAGCAGGGCGACCGCGCCGCTGGCGAGCCATTGCACCTGCCAACCGCCGCCGCCAGCCGACAGACCGGAGACCAAAATCGCCGAGACGGCAATGCCGACGCCGACGCCGGCAAAATGGATGGCCGACAACCCGGGCCGGCCTAGAGCCGCCAAGCGGTCGAGCACGATGGCGGAGCCGAAGACCAGGACGAACGCGCTGGCCACACCGCCGATAAAACGCAGGCCGAGAAATAGCGGCATCGACGTGGTCAGGCCCATCGCCCCGGTGGTCACGGCGCTGACCCCGAGCGCGCCGAGGAACCAGGCGCGCCGCCCACCGGGCAAGGCCGACAACGAAGCGGCCAGCGCACCCAGCAGGTAGCCGAGGAAATTGACCGAGGCAATGAAACCGGCCTGTGGTTTGCTGAGGCCGAGAGCTTCTTCCATGAAGGGAAGCACTGGCGTGTAGACGAAACGGCCGATACCCATGCCGGCCGCCAACGCGATCAGTCCCCCGAGGGCGATCCCGGTCGCATGACGTGAATCAACAGTCATCGCGCGATGCTACCACGCGCGTACCGCTCGATCCCGGTGATAATCGGTGGACGGTTCGACGCCGGATGGCGATGCCGAGCGATTTTTCGCGGATCAGGGCGTCTTGTTGGGACTGGATGCAGGGTCATCGGCGGCTCGTTGTTCTGCCGCCGCGACGATTTCGGCAGGCCAAAGCGCTTTGATCCGCGCGACAAAATCTGCCGCTGGTTCGACGCCTTGGTCGCGCGCCCGGATCAGCCAGACCAACCCATCGATCCGCTCGACTTCGTTCGACGCTGCATTTAGCTGCAGCACACCTAAATTGTACTGTGCCGGTGCGTAGCCGGCGCGCGCCGCGCGTTCGTACCATTGCGCAGCAGCGGCCGGATCGGCATCGCGGCCGCGGCCGCGCTCGAGGAACGTGGCGAGCTTGAATTGGGCTTCTGGAATGCCCTGGCGCGCCGCCTTTTCATACCAGTTGGCTGCCTCGGCCAGGTCGCGCGCCACGTCGGTGCCGGTTTCGTATTTGAGACCGAGCAGGAACTGGGCCTGCGCATTGCCCGCCTGGGCGGCATCGAAATACCACTGCAGGGCCTCGCCGTACGAGACACGGGGGCGGTGCTCGTCAGCGAGCCCTGCCGCCGGCCCGAACCCGATGAAGGCACACAGGCACACCGCGAGCGCAATTGTCCTGGCCAAGATGATTTGCCCCCAGTTCCGGTACAAATGTGACAGTTGGATGTAAATCCGGTGACTAAACGCCACAAAAAAGCAGCGGGTTCAAGCCAAGGGCTATGGGTTTACCGGCTCTGGCACCGTGAAGGGGGGCGGGCCTTCAAAGCCGACGAGGCGGTTGCCGCCACCTTCCAGCGGCTGATCGTAACAGTCGCCGACGCCGATGGTCTCGTAGCAATAGACCGGCTCGGCAATTTTTGGCGGCGCGTCCACATCTTCTCGATCGCCAAACAGCCAACCGGTGGACAACAGGCTCTCGAGATTCGGCGCTTTTTCCGCCAACGGATTTTCGCAGGCGCTCAAAGCCAAGCAAAGGCCGGCGGCAAAAATACCCCGGCGAAACGGAGTTATGGGGGATCGGCGAGACATTTCAGCACAATTAGCAGACAACCGTTAACGGCTTGTTATTAAATTATTAAACGCCGCCGTTTCGGGTCATGCGTTCACATCGATGACGGTGCGCCCGCGCACCTGCCCCTGCAATATTTCCGTCGCAATCTGCGGCACATCGGCCAAGGGCCGCACGGTGGTCATGGCGTCGAGCTTGGCGAGCGGCAAATCGTCGACGATGCGCTGCCAAATCCGTTGCCGGTTTTCCGCCGGTTGCATCACCGAATCGATGCCCAGCAGGCTGACGCTCCGCAGGATGAACGGCAGAATCGTGGTTTCCAAACTATTACCGCCAGCCAGTCCGCAGGCGGCCACCGACGACCCGTACTTCATTTGCGCCAGGACCGTCGCCAACGTCGAACCGGCGACGGAATCGACGCAGCCGGCCCAGCGTTCTTTTTCGAGCGGGCGGGGCTCGGCGGCCGCCAGGTCGTCACGATCAATAATTTCCGTCGCTCCCAAATCGGTCAGGTAGGCATCGAGTTCGCGGCGCCCGGTCGATGCCACCACGCTATAACCGCGATTGCCTAAAATGGCGGTCGCGGTACTCCCTACCCCGCCGGCAGCGCCGGTCACCAACACCTCGCCGTCGCCCGGGACAAGTCCGTTTTGCTCCAACGCATCGACGCACAGCATCGCAGTAAACCCAGCCGTTCCGACGGCCATCGCCTGCAACGTCGAAATACCGTCGGGCAAGGGCACCAGCCAGCCCGACTGGACGCGCGCGAATTGCGCTAATCCGCCCCAATGGATTTCGCCGACGCGCCAACCGGTGAGAACGACCTTGTCGCCAGGCTTGTAATCGGGGCTGTCGGAGTGCTCCACCGTGCCGGCAAAATCGATGCCGGGCACGTGCGGAAACGACCGCACGAGGCGGCCCTTATTGCCGTCGACAATCAAGCCATCCTTGTAGTTGACCGTGGAATACTCGACCGCCACGGTAACGTCGCCCTCCGGCAAATCGCTCTTGGCAAGCGATTTCAATTCCACGGTTAGGTCGTCGCCGTCCTCGAGGACAAGCGCGGTGAAGTCGTTCGGCATGACTAGTCGGGTCCCTGAATGCTGTAGCGGTATCACCGCATTTCATATTTTGATCCAAGTGGACTTAGGCTTGCATCGAATAGAGTTGGTGCCCTATCACTTAAGTGACAAAAATCCAAGCGGCGAGCCTGAGGCTCGATAAGCGCGGTTTCCAACGCGCATCATAATTCGATAGGCTGCGGCCCGGGGAAGATTTTGGGGGACGTTATGGGGCGAGGCGCCACAACACGTTGGTTAGTGTCGGTCGTCGGTTTAGCGACCGCGCTGATGATGACGCCGGCGGCGCACGCCGATGACCCGAGCTTCTTGAGCCTTGGCGCCGGCTGGTACGATTTCGACGATGACGACGACGCGCTAGACCTGCGTGCCGAATACCGCTCGAGCTACAAATTTCTCGGGGTGGTGAAACCGTGGCTCGGCGTACAGGTAACGTCCGACATCGCCGCCTACGCTGTCGGCGGTATTCTCGTCGATCTGTTTTTCGGCCGCCGGGTGGTTGTCACGCCAAGTTTTGGCGTCGGCGCTTATTCTGACGGCGACGGCAAGGACCTGGGAAACACGGTCGAGTTTCGATCGCAATTAGAAGCGGGATACCGCTTCGACGACCGATCGCGCGTGTCGTTTGCTATCAGTCATATTTCCAATGCCGGCCTGGGCGACGATAATCCGGGCGTGAATATGCTATCGGTCTACTACCACATTCCTCTGAACCGCTTGCTAGACTAGCGGCACGCCGAAAAAAACGCCCCATCGCGGGGCGTTTTCTCTATTTGCGGAACCGACCGCGCGGCCTCAGCGCATGCGCTCGAGCACCGATACGTAGTTCGAGACCGCCGAACCGCCCATGTTGAACACGCCGCCCAGCTTGGGATCCGGCAATTGCATGTCGCCCGCGGTGCCGGTGAGTTGCATCGAGGCGATGATATGCATCGACACGCCAGTCGCGCCGAGCGGATGGCCTTTCGACTTGAGCCCGCCCGAGCGGTTGATCGGCAACTTGCCGTCAGGCGCCGTCCAGCCTTCCTTGATTGCCACTTCGCCCTCGCCGCGCGGGGTCAGCCCCATCGCCTCGTAGGTCAGCATTTCGGCGCTGGTGAAGCAGTCGTGCACTTCGGCAAAACCGAGGTCTGCCAACGTTATGCCGGCTTCGGCGAACGCCCGGCTCCAGGCTTCCGACGGACCTTCGAAGTCGATCACGTTGCGGCGCGACATCGGCATGAAATCCTGCACGTGTTGGGCGGCGCGGAAATAGACCGCCTTGTCCATCTTGAGCGCGGTGTCGACGTCGGCCAAAACCAATGCTGCCGCGCCGTCGGAGACCAACGAACAGTCGGTCCGCTTGAGCGGGCCAGCCACCACCGGGTTCTTGTCGGAGACGTTACGACAGAAATCGTAGCCCAAATCCTTTTGCAACTGGGCAAACGGATTATCGCAACCGTTCTTGTGGTTCTTTGCCGCGATCATCGCCAGCGCATCCGATTTATCGCCGTAGACCTGGAAATAGCGATCGGTAATGTGGGCGAATATTTCGGCGAAGCTCGACGCCGATTCCTCGCGCAGATAAGACGCTTTCGACAGGATGCCGCCGAGGACTTCGCCGCTCACCTCGGTCATTTTCTCCACACCGACGACGAGGACAATGCGCGCCTTTTTCGCCGCGATATGATTCAAGCCCTGATAAACCGCGGCCGAACCGGTGGCGCAGGCGTTCTCGACATGGGTCGCCGGCTTGAAGCGTAGATCGTCAGCAGCCTGCAG
>JBFKGW010000282.1:0-4491 GCA_041633145.1 Alphaproteobacteria bacterium | reverse complement strand
TTTCCGACTGGGGCTCGACTCCGGCTACCGCGTCGAAGAGCGCCACCGCGCCATCCAAAACCCGCAGCGAGCGCTCCACTTCCGCGGTGAAATCTACATGGCCCGGCGTGTCGATGATGTTGATCCGGGTGTCTTGCCACATGCAGGTGGTGGCCGCCGAGGTGATGGTAATCCCCCGCTCCAGCTCCTGCACCATCCAGTCCATGGTGGCGTTGCCGTCATGCACTTCACCCAGCTTGTAGGTGATTCCGGTGTAGTAGAGGATGCGCTCGGTCGTGGTCGTCTTACCGGCGTCAATGTGCGCCATGATACCGATGTTGCGGTATCGCTCGAGGGGTGTTTCGCGAGAGGAAGCCATGTCGAAATACTCGTCCTTACGGGTGGTTGTGTGTCGCCCCTACCACCGGTAATGGGAAAAGGCCTTGTTGGCCTCTGCCATCCGGTGGGTATCCTCCCGCTTTTTCACAGCGTTACCGCGGTTCTCCGCCGCGTCCATTAATTCGCGTGACAATCGCTGCACCATGGTGTTTTCAGAACGATCGCGCGCCGCCGCGATCAACCAGCGAAATGCCAACGCTTGGGCCCGGTCGGGCCGTACTTCAATCGGCACCTGATAGGTCGCGCCGCCGACCCGGCGCGAGCGTACCTCGATTTGCGGCTTCACGTTGTCGATGGCATCGTGAAATACCTTCACCGCATCGCTGCCGCCGCGCTGCTCGATTTCATCGAACGCGCCGTAAACAATGCTTTCCGCGACCGATTTTTTACCGTCGCGCATCACGTTGTTCATAAACTTGCTGACCACCCGATCGCCAAATTTGGGATCGGGGAGTACTTCGCGTTTTTCCGCCCGCCGCCGTCGTGACATCTTGCGTGTTCCTTATTTCGGCCGCTTGGCGCCGTATTTCGAACGCCGCTGACGGCGGTCGCTGACGCCTTGGGTATCGAGCGTGCCGCGAATGATGTGATAGCGCACGCCGGGCAGATCCTTGACGCGGCCGCCGCGGATCATCACCACCGAATGCTCCTGCAGGTTATGCCCCTCGCCGGGAATGTAGCTGGTGACTTCGAAACCGTTGGTGAGGCGCACGCGCGCTACCTTGCGCAGGGCCGAGTTCGGCTTTTTCGGCGTGGTCGTGTAAACGCGGGTGCACACGCCGCGTTTTTGCGGACACGCCTCCAACGCCGGCACCTTGTTGCGCTTGATCGGCGGCTTCCGCGGTTTGCGGATCAACTGGTTAATCGTCGGCATCAGCCTTCCTTAATCGTCACACCGGCCCAGCGGGCCATCTCAATCCGGTTCCTGGATGCAACACAGCAAAAGGAGCAAGACAAACGGTCTTACCCCAACGGACTCTTTTCGCCAGCCCGCACGGCGTGTCAGCACTCATATGCCTGTTGCTTGGGGTCGTGTTTAGGCTTAACGAGGCCTACGACCGCCCCCCTACTGCAGCGGCGCGGATACTACTTATGCACCCACCCCCCGTCAACCGATAATCCTTACGATTCCGGGGGCTTGAGGAACAATTCCTTATTTGTCGCCAACGGTCGATTCACGACGCCGGCAACGCCGGATACATAGTTAATTTTTGGGCGCAAACAACCGGTTAATCAGAAAATTGGGGGCACTCACTCTATCCCATGATCTGACCGCTTATTCCGCCGCACCAGCCTCCTCTACGGTGATTTCCTCGGCCGCTTCCTGCTCGGCCAAGCGCTTGGCAGCCTCTTCAGCCAATTCGGTATCGCGGCGGGCGGCGGCGACACGAACCTTATCCATCACGTGACCCGTGCCGGCCGGGATCAGGCGGCCGACAATGACATTTTCCTTCAGGCCGACCAGTTGGTCGACCTTGCCGTTGACTGCCGCTTCGGTCAGCACCCGAGTCGTTTCCTGGAACGAGGCCGCGGAGATAAACGAATTGGTCTGCAGGCTCGCCTTGGTAATGCCCTGAAGAACATCGGTTTTCACCGCAGGCTTCAGCCCATCTTCCTTGGCCTTCGCATTGACCGCGTCGAATTCGATCTGGTCGATGATTTCGCCGGCCAAGAACGTGGTTTCGCCGCCATCGGCAATTTCCACCTTTTGCAGCATCTGGCGGACGATCACCTCGATGTGCTTGTCGTTGATGGTCACGCCTTGCAGCCGGTAGACGTCCTGGATCTCCTTGACGAGATAGCTGGCCAACGCCTCGACCCCGAGTACCCGCAGAATGTCGTGGGGAACCGGGTTGCCATCGAGCAGCAGGTCGCCTTTTTGTACGAAATCGCCTTCCTGGACCGATATGTGCTTGCCCTTCGGTATCAGGTACTCGACCGGCTCCGCGCCATTGGCTGCATCTTCATCGCTCGGCGCGATAACGATACGGCGCTTGGTCTTGTAATCGCGGCCAAACTCGATGCGGCCATCGCAGTCAGCGATGATCGCGTGATCCTTCGGACGTCGTGCCTCGAACAACTCGGCGACACGCGGCAGACCACCGGTGATATCGCGGGTCTTGGAACTCTCCCGCGGAATCCGGGCGACGATGTCGCCGGCCTGGACGTGTTGGCCCTGTTCGACGTTGAGGATGGCGTCGACCGACATGAAGTAACGAGCATCCATGCCGTTGGCCAATTTGACCACCTCGCCCTGCTTCGAGCTTTTCTTCGGCCGCAGCGAGATACGCGGCCGCAAGTCGGCGCCGCGCGGCTGTTGCTTCCAATCGATCACCACCTTCGAGGTAATGCCGGTCGCCTCGTCGAGCACTTCGCGCATCGAAACGCCTTCGACCAAGTCGACATAATCGACATAACCTTCCTTCTCGGTGATGATCGGCAGCGTGTAGGGATCCCACGTCGCCAGCGTTTGGCCTTTCTCGACGGTCACCCCGTCGTCAGCCAACAAGCGCGAGCCGTAAGGCAGCTTGTGATGGGCCCGGGCACGGCCGGCTTCGTCGATCAAGACCACCTCGGTATTGCGGCTCATGACGATGAGCACGCCTTCCGAGTTTTCGACCACATTGCGATTTTCGACTTTCACGGTCGCATCGAAGGCAGCCTCGATGCTCGACTGCTCGGACGCACCCTGCGCCGCACCGCCGATATGGAACGTGCGCATGGTCAACTGGGTGCCGGGCTCGCCGATCGATTGCGCGGCGATGACGCCGACCGCCTCGCCGACATTAACCGGCGTCCCGCGCGCGAGATCGCGGCCGTAGCAATGGCCGCAGACGCCGCCCATGCTTTTACAGGTCAGTACCGAGCGAATCTTGATGGTTTCGATGCCGGCGGTATCGATATTTTCGACCAACGCTTCATCGATCAATTGTCCGCCTTTGACAATGACATCGCCGTTCAACGGATCGACGACATCCTCTGCCGTGGTGCGGCCCAGAACTCGATCGGCCAACGGAACGACCACGTCGCCGCCTTCGATCACCGCCGACATGGTCAGGCCTTCCTTGGTTCCGCAGTCATCTTCGACAATGATGCAGTCCTGGGCGACATCGACCAGACGGCGCGTCAAATAGCCCGAGTTCGCCGTCTTCAACGCGGTATCCGCAAGGCCCTTGCGGGCGCCGTGGGTCGAGTTGAAGTACTCGAGCACCGACAGACCTTCTTTGAAGTTGGCGATGATCGGCGTCTCAATGATCTCGCCCGACGGCTTGGCCATGAGGCCACGCATGCCGGCGAGCTGGCGAATCTGCGCCGCCGAACCGCGGGCACCGGAGTGCGCCATCATATAGACCGAGTTGATCTGACCCTCTTCGTCGATGCGCTGCATTTCAGCCATCATGGCATCGGCGACATCGTCAGTGCAGCGGGTCCAGGCGTCGATCACCTTGTTGTATTTTTCACCCTTGGTGATCAGGCCGTCCTGATATTGCTGCTCGAACTCTTTCACCCGGTCTGTCGTTTCCTCGACGAACCGGCTCTTCATGTCCGGAATGATCAAATCGTCCTTGCCGAACGAAATGCCGGCATTACAGGCGCAACGGAAGCCAAGCCCCATCATATGGTCGGCAAAAATAACCGTCTCTTTCTGGCCGCAATGGCGATAGACCAGATCGATCACTTCACTGACTTCGCGTTTGGTCAGCAGACGATTGACGATATCGAAGGGAACTTGCGGATGGTCGGGCAAGATACGCCCGAGCATCAGTCGGCCCGGCGTCGAGTCAACCCGGCGCACGACCTTGTTGCCCTCTTCGTCAACGCCGTCGAGACGTGCGCTAACGCGCGTATGGAGATTTACCAAGCCTTCATCGAGCGCCTTTTCGACCTCATCGATCGAGCCGAAGCTGGGTATCCGGTAGGCCTTGACCGCACCTTCCTTGAGCGCCTTGGCGAGCGCGGTGACGTTGGCGGTGTCGACCGGTTGGGCGGGTTTCTTGGCATCGGCGAAGACCACTTCGCCGGTCTCCAGCGCCGCTTCGAGCGCCTTCTTGGTGTCGATGCCGACTGCATCACCGCTGATGTCTTCCGCCGCGTAGGTCAGATAGTACAGAC
>JBFKGW010000281.1:0-4491 GCA_041633145.1 Alphaproteobacteria bacterium | reverse complement strand
GTTATTCGGCACGCCGGTCGGCGACGCCTTCGATATCAACCGATTGCCGCAGCACCCCTATATGCTGGAGACGCTGCGCAAATCCGGCCTGGTCGACGAAGACGAAGTGCGCCGTCTATCTGGCCTCACACTCAATCTTGCGCCTGATAGCAGTGTCGCCGTGGTGGGCAGCGGCAGCAGCGGCAAGGATTATTTCGCCCTCCTGCTGGCGCGTCTGGTGGTGCCGACCGGCGGCCGCATAACGGTGGCGGGGCACAATTTGGTCGAACTGCCGGAATCGGTTACCGGGCGGCGGCTCGCCTATGCCGGCGGCACGCCGGTGATGCAATCGGCCTCGGTGCGCGACAATCTGGTCTATGGCCTGAAACACCGGCCGTTGCGCCCGCCTGACTATGACGAGGCTGAGAGCAAAAAGCGCCAAACGGATATCGCCGAGGCGGCGCGCGCCGGCAACATCGAGCACGATTTCCAGGCCGATTGGATCGATTACGAAGGCGCCGGGGTCGATGGGCCGCAAGCGTTGTTCGAGCGGATGCTCGAGATCTTCGAGATCGTCGAGCTCTCTGAAGACATTTATCAACTGGGTCTCCGGGGCACGATCGATCCAGCCGAACGCCCCGATATCGCCGAGGCCATTCTCAAGTCGCGCGCGGCGATGGCGGACAGGTTGCGCGACCCGGCCTATTCCGACCTGGTCGAACTGTTCGACCGAAGCGCCTACAACACCAACGCGACGGTTGCGGAAAACCTGTTATTCGGCACGCCGGTCGGCGACGCCTTCGATATCAACCGATTGCCGCAGCACCCCTATATGCTGGAGACGCTGCGCAAATCCGGCCTGGTCGACGATTTGATTACGGCTGGCCGCAGTGTCGCTGAAACGATGATCGAAATCTTCGCCGACCTGCCGCCGGGGCACGAATTTTTCGAGCAATATTCATTCATCAGTTCGGAAGATTTACCGGAATTTCGCACGCTATTGTCGCGGACCGACCACCGCTCTCATGACGAAATGACCGAGGAAGACCGCATCGCCCTGATGTCCTTGCCGTTCAAGGTGATCGTCGCGCAGCATCGACTGGGCATTATCACCGAAGAGTTACAGCAAAAAATACTGACAGCCCGCGACAGGTTTGCCGCCGATCTGCCCAGCGAGCTCGGCGGGGCCGTCGAATTTTTCGACCCCGACGCCTACAACGCCGCGGCGGCGTTGCAGGACAACATCCTGTTTGGCAAATTGGCCTATGGCCAGGCGGAAGGGCCGCGTCGTGTCGGGGCGCTGATCGCCGAGACGCTCGACGATTTGCATTTGCGGGGCAGCGTCATGGAGGCCGGTCTGGAGTTCCAAGTGGGTGTTGGCGGTGGTCGGCTATCGACGGTTCAACGGCAAAAGTTGAGCCTGGGCCGTGCGCTGTTGAAACGTCCGGACTTGTTCATCGCCAATGACGCGACTTCGGCGATGGATCCGTCGGTGCAGGACCGCATCGCTGAAAAAATACTGAAGGAACGCCAGGGTAAGGGTGTGATATGGGTCGCAAATCGGGCGCCGATGGCGGCAAAGTTCGACCGGGTCATCGTCTTCGTCGATGGCCGCGTGGTCGAACACGGCCCCTATTGCGATCTCAATCGCGATGGGACGGCATTGTACGAACTGCTGCAATCGTCCTGATCGCGGGCAGGGTAGACGTATAATCGTATTATGGGGACTATGGGGAAAACGCCGAAAGGCCGGAGGGGCACAAAGTGAGCCTGAACGAAGAAGTCGAACTTCTGCGCAACATTCCTATGTTCGCGAAGCTCGAGCCGTCGAAACTGAAACTGTTGGCGTTTACCAGCGAACGGATCACCTACGAGGCCGAACAACTCTTTTTCCGCCAGGGCGATATGGGCGACGCTGCCTACCTGATTGTCGAGGGCGAGGCCGATGTCTTGGTCGACACGCCGACCGGCGAACTCAATGTGGCGACATTGGGCCGTAACGATTTTGTCGGCGAGATCGCCATCCTGTGCGACGTGCCGCGAACGGCGACGGTGCGAGCCAAAACGCGCACGGTGACGCTGCGCATCTCGAAGGATCTGTTCTTTCGCTTGATCGCCGAGTTTCCGGAAATGTCGGTCGAGATCATGCGCGAACTGGCCTCGCGTCTCGACGACACGACCAACCAATTACGCGACGCGCTGGCCAAATAGTATGGTCGAACGGTATCTGCGACGCGCCGCATGAGCCGGCTCGATAGTTTTATCCGGCGCATGCAGGCGCAGCGCGACTGCCTCAATGCGGCCGTGCGCCTGATCGAAGATGTCCCGGGTCCGATCCTGGAATTGGGTTTGGGAAACGGCCGCACCTACGACCATTTGCGTGAGCTGTTTCCCGACCGCGACATCTATGTATTCGACCGGCAGGTCGCCGCTCATCCCGATTGTATTCCCGACGACGAGCACATGTACCTCGGCGAGGTGGTCGACCGACTGCCGGACGCCGCCGCGCGATTGGGTCAATCGGTTGCGCTCATTCATAGCGATGTCGGCAGCGGCCGGCCCGAGACCGATGCGATTCTGTTCGCCGCAGTGGTACCGTTGCTGAATTCGATGGCGCGGCCGGGATGCCTCGTCCTCAGCGACCAGAAACTGCCGGCGGGCGACTGGCAAACGCTGCCCCTGCCCGACGGCGTCGCCGCCGAGCGTTATTTTTTGTATCGGGTGGGCGACTGAGGCGGCTCTAGACGGCGAGGTCGACGACCACCGGCACGTGGTCCGACGCTTTTGGCCAGTCGCGCGCATCGGCGAACACACTCGCCGCTTCGAGCTTCTTGGTCAGCGGCGGCGTCACCCAAATATGGTCGAGGCGGCGCCCGCGGTTGGACGCCCGCCAGTCGCGTGCCCGATAGCTCCACCAGGTGTAGAGCTGCTCGCTCTCCGGAACGAAGTGGCGCACCGCGTCGACCCAGCCGTGCGCGGCCTGCACCTGCGCTAGCCGGTCGACCTCGACCGGCGTATGGCTGACCACGTCGAGCAGTTGTTTGTGCGACCAAACATCGGTCTCGAGTGGCGCGATGTTGAGGTCGCCGACCAGAATACGCTTGGCCCGCGGCCGCGCCTGGTCGCGCCACCATGCCGCCATCTCGTCGAGGAACTGCAATTTATGGGCAAATTTTTCGTTGATGTCGGGATCGGGCTCGTCGCCGCCCGACGGGACGTAGAAATCGTGCAGCTCGACCCCGCCGGCAAATGTCACGCTGACATGGCGGGCATCGGTGCGGCCGCACCAGTCACGGCCGCCGATCTTCTGGAAGGGAATCCGCGATAGAATGGCGACGCCGTTATAGGATTTCATGCCGCGGACGTGCCGGTGGGGATAGAGATCGGCCAGCGCGTCGTGGGGGAACAGGTCGTCGACGACCTTGGTTTCCTGAAGACACAGCACGTCGGGCGCAATTTCGGCGGCGAGACGTTGCACCAATGGTGCGCGCAAACGCACCGAGTTTATGTTCCAGGTGACAATGCGCATCGCAATCGACGACCGCTGTTCGCTGAACCGATGTGACGGGGATCGGCGGGCTAGCGGACGGTGATCTCCAGATCGCTCAGCCCGTCGATGTGGCCATGCATGGTGTCGCCGGGCACGACCGGCCCCACGCCGTCGGGCGTGCCGGTGTAGATCAAATCACCCGGCGCCAGTTCGACCAGCCCGGAAAGATTGGCGATGGTTTCCTGCAGGTTCCAGATCATCAATTCGAGATCGGAATCCTGCTGTGTTTCACCGTTGACCTTGAGCCAGATATTGCCCTTCGGAAAGTGACCAACCTCTTCGACGGGGTGGATATCGCCGCAAGGCGCCGATTGGTCGAAGCCTTTGCCCATATCCCAGGGCCGGCCCTTTTCACGCAAGGCGATCTGGATATCGCGGCGCGTCATATCCAGGCCGACGGCATAGCCATAGACATGGTCTAGTGCGTCCGCCTCAGATATATCGCGGCCGCCCTTGCCGATCGCGGCGACCAGCTCGACCTCGTAGTGCAGATTGGACGTTTGCGGCGGGTAGTCGATGGTCGATCCGTTCGGGACAATCGCGTCGGCCGGCTTGGCGAAATAAAACGGCGGGTCGCGTTCGTCGCCGCCCATTTCGCGAATGTGGGCCATGTAATTGCGGCCAACGCAATAAATACGCCGCACCGGAAACCGTTCTGAGCGGCCAACGATTGCGACCGAGATCACCTCCGGCGGGGTAATGACGTACTCCATCTGCTCTCCTCCGTACCGCCAGCCAACGGCGGGTTTTAATGTTGCTCGTCGCGTTCCGGGTCTCTAACCGACCCGACCAGAATTACCCGGTCGCGCAGGCGTGCCCCATCGGCTGGTTCGTTAGACCACGCCCTCGTGCTGGCTGCGCGCTGCCGCCCGGCGCTTGGTGGCGGCGCCGAATTCTGCGTAGAGCGCGCGGTTAAAGGGATGGTTGAGCACGCGAAACTCGGCGTGCCATTGGACGCCGAC
>JBFKGW010000280.1:0-4515 GCA_041633145.1 Alphaproteobacteria bacterium | reverse complement strand
ACCGCCGGCTCGGGCCGGGTGCCGGCGGCGTTCAATAATATCGTCGGGCTAAAGCCAAGCCGCGGCTTGCTCTCGACGCGCGGCGTGGTGCCGGCATGCCGGTCGCTCGATTGCGTGTCGATCTTCGCGCTGAACGCTGCCGATGCAGGCGACGTTTTGCATGTCGCCGCGCAATTCGACCACAACGATCCGTTCTCGCGTCAACTGCCGGCGTCCGCTGGTGCCGATATCTTGGTGCCGGTTGCGCGGATCGGCGTACCGCGCTCCGGCGAGCTCGATTTTTTCGGCAACGGCGACGCCGAACGGCTGTTCGCCACCGCGGTCGAGCGCGCCGGGTCCCTCGGCGGCACCATTGTCGAAATCGACTTCGCGCCGTTTCTCGAGACCGCGCGGCTGCTCTACGAAGGCCCGTGGGTGGCTGAGCGCTATGCGGCGATCCGCGACTTCATCGAGGCCAAGCCCGACGCGCTCCATCCGGTGATCCGCACCATCATCGGCGGCGGCGCCGAACCCAGCGCTGCCGACGCGTTTGTCGCCTATTACCGCCTGCGGGAATTACGCCGTCAGATCGAACCGGTGTGGTCGGAGATCGACGCCCTGCTGACGCCGACCGCGCCGACCATCTATACCATCGCCGAGGTCGAGGCCGACCCGATAGCTCTCAATTCGAACCTGGGCACCTACACCAACTACATGAACCTGCTCGACCTGTGCGGCATCGCGGTGCCGGCGGGCTTCCAGGAAAACGGCCTGCCGTTCGGCGTCACCCTGGCGGCGCCGGCGTTTCGCGATGGCGCGCTGCTGCCGCTCGCAGATGCGCTGCACCGCGCTGCCGACACCGGCATAGGTGCGGCGCGCTTGCCGCTTCCCGAGCCAGTCGACGCTGAACCCGCGCCCGCCGCCGGCGGCGACACGCTGATACTCGCGGTCTGCGGCGCCCATATGTCGGGCCTGCCGCTCAACGGCGAGTTGACCAGCCGCGGCGCGACACTGATCCGCGCCTGCCAGTCGGCGGCCAAGTATCGATTTTATGCGCTGGAGGATTTTGCGCCGCCGCGGCCGGGCATGGTTCACGCCGGGAGCGACGGCGGCCACGCCATCGACCTCGAGCTGTGGGCAGTGCCGGCAGCAAACTTCGGCGACTTCATCGCCGGCGTGCCGGCGCCGCTGGCGATTGGCACCGTCGAGCTGGACGACGGCACGACCGTCAAAGGCTTCGTCTGCGAAGCCTACGCCGCCGCCGGCGCCCACGACATCTCCGAGCTCGGCAGCTGGCGGGCGTATGTGGCGAATAAGGGCTGAACGTCAGCCGCAATAGGCTGGTTGGGATAGGTGCTCGATGACCTCGTAGGCGTATTTCACGCCTTCTTCAAAACAATCGTTGCCGTATTTAGGGCAGACATCGAGATAGCGCCGATAAGCCTTCACCGCCTCGCAATCGATCGCGCGAAACAAAGCGCCGGCGTAGTTGTACCAATATTCATGATTGGTCGGCTCGAGCTCGGTCGCGCGCTTTAGATCGGGGATCGCTTTTTTCGGTTTGTTTAGCTTGTACATATAGAGCCGGCCACGTGCGTCCCAGATGTCGGCGTCCAGGTCGCCATATTCCAGTGCGTCATCGAGGAAACGCAGGGCCTGTTTGAAGCGGCCCTGACTCCACAAATTGTAGGACTTAAGCTGCAAGAGATCCGGATTCATCGGGTCCAGCCGCAAGGCCAAGTCGACATCTGCGTCGGCTTTGTCATAAGCCTTCAACGCCCGATACGCCCAGGCGCGGCGCTCCAGCGTATCGGGATTGTCGGGCCACAGTTCGAGCGAGCGGGTGTAACTCGCCACCGCGTCGTTGTAGCGCTTCATCTGCGAGAAATTGAGGCCTTGCTGGCGGTAGTAGAACCAGTAGTCGCCGTGAGTGATGGCCTGGCGGTAATACTGCGCCGCCTCCAGGTTGCGGTCGTTGCGATACAACATCAGGCCAACTGTATAGTCGGCCAGACCGGTCAGCGGTGCCAGGTGGCGCGACTGGTCGGGATCGCCGTTGAGGAATTGGTCGAAGCGCAGCAGCGCTTCCGGCAGCGGCACCGGATCGTCGCGCTCGCTCAGTTCGGGCAGCGGTTCGCCGAAGGCGAACATCGCCGGGTCTTGCCGGTGTCCGCCCCACCAGGGCAGCAAGGCGCCGAATACGCTGCGGCGGATCGAAAACGAGTCGGGGGCCGCCTGGATGCCTTCGAGAAACAAGGCGCGGATTGTTTCCTCATCGCCGGCCGCCATCTGCATGTTGATCAAACCACCATAGGCGACACCGGAATTCGGTCGCCGTTCGAGCGCGGCTTTAAAGTTCGTTTCCGCGATGCGGAAGTTGTCACCCATCAGGTTGACGCGCTTATCCGACGTTTCATGGGCGTAGCGGCTGCCACGGTAGTGCCAGCCCAGATTGCGGTAATAAAAACCTGTGGCAATGTAGGGCCGGTGCGAGTCTGGTTTCGCCCGGACCCACCGCTCCAAGCGCTTTTCCAGTTTCGGATCGATCACGGCAAAACTGGAATAGGCGCGGCTAATCAGTTGGTCGGACATGTCGCCCTTGGTCGCGGCCTGCTCAAGCGCGGCGAAGCGCGCTTCCAGCGCGTCGTAATTGCCCTTGCGCAGTAGCGTCTGGATGTCCAGCAGGTCGACCTTGAACTCGGCGGCGCTGGCGCCCGCCACCATGACCGCCGCCAGTGCCAGCGTGGCGAGCGCGCTGAACAACTTGCCGAAGCGAAGGGTAACCGGGGGGTGCGTTCGGGCCATGTCCGCTCTCCTCGAGATCCGCTGCTGGCCATTCGGTCAACGCTCGTAAGGCTAAACGCGAGCTGTGGAATTGTCACGCTATTCGGGTGTAGCGTGCGACTTTGTAATCGTTGCAAAACTGCGCCAGCGATGGAGGTGCATCATGCGATCAGGCTGGCGACCCGAGCGGCGCAATCGAAAACTTGGCACTGCCAATTCCGGTTGGCGCAAGCAGAACCGGATGGTCGTACCCAACTCGCGGCACGACGAGTTTGCATTTTATGAGCGGCTCGGCCGGCACACCGTAAGCAACAAAATTTTGTACAACCAAGAGGTCACTGTCCTTGAAGAGCCGGCACGCGCGGGCAGCACCTATGGCTGCTCCGCGCGCGACGTGCTGCATGTGCTCAAATATTTGCCGCGCGAAGACGTGGCCGGCCTGAAGCTGCTGGTGATGCGTCAGCCGACGCGCAAGCAGGAGACGTTGCGCCCCGTTTGGGGCCGGTGCCTTTTTGATGCCTGGTTCGGCAAGCACAAAGGACCGGCGATCATGCTCGAGGCGACCAACTTGTCGCGTCCGATCCGCTGGACCGGCAAGATTTCAATCGAGGATCATCGGGAACTCGATCGGCTTGCCGACGACGGTCACCAGATCACGCGGGACCGGCGGGGCGTTACCATCAAACCGACCGAGCAGTCGGCGCGCAACACGATCCTCTACCATACTCTGCTACACGAAGTAGGCCACTGGGTCGATTGGAAGCATCGCGTACTCAGCGCCCTGGACGACCCGCGGAGCCCCGACCGCAAACAGCTCGCAACTGCTTACTTTGCGCGGGCTCATCGAGAAGGAGAGCATTTCGCCGATAACTATGCGGAGCGCCAAGCAGCGCTGCTGCGAGACGCAGGGGTGATTCCTTTCGAAACTTTGGACTAGGTGTGCCCTCACACCAATCGCGCCACGCCGACCGCGTCGGCGGCGGCGTTGAGTTTCTCCAAGAGCGGCGCGGTGATCGGGATGCCGTTGGCGGCGCGGTCCTGATGGATGCGCCAGCTGTTGGTGCCGGGCATGCGGATCTCGTCGACCCCGGGTAGCCGCGCCGAGCCGGTCATCTCGCGCGAGATGCGGTCGACATTGGCCTTGAACACGGCGGGGTCGAGGAAATGGCCGACATCGATCGCCATGATGAACTGGCCGGTGTTGGTCACGCTGTGCGGGTCCTCGCCGATGTGAATAACGTCAGAGCCGAAAGCGGCGCCGTTCAGCGTGCCGGCCAAGAAGCCGATCACCATCGACAGGCCGAAGCCCTTGGCGCCGCCGATATGGGTCAAGATGCCGTCGTCGGCCTTGGCCGAATCGGTGATCGGGTTGCCTTGCGCGTCGATCACCCAGCCCTCGGGCATCGGCTCGCCGTGCATCGCCTTGACCATGATCTTGCCGAGCGAGGAATTGGTGGTCGCCATGTCGATCACCACCGGCGGCTCCTCGCCCGCCGGAATGGCGACGGCGATCGGGTTGGTGCCGACCAGGATGTCGCTGCCGCCGTAAGGCGCGGCGTGGTTGGCGCTGCCGACGCAGGCGATGACGCCGACCTGATCGCGCTCCAGCGCCATCGACGCGTAGACCGCCGCGGCGCCGGCGTGGTTGGAGTGCTGCAGGCCGATCCAGGCGAGGCCGCTTTCGGCGGCCATGTCCATCGCCAGGTTCATCGAAAAGCGCGCCACCAGATGGCCCATCGCGTTGTCGCCGTT
>JBFKGW010000279.1:0-4517 GCA_041633145.1 Alphaproteobacteria bacterium | reverse complement strand
GCTGGAGACCCGCGGCAGCGACGGGTTCACCGTGATGTTTTCCCATCTGCCCGGCGGGCTCGACGATTTCTGCGAGCGGGTGGTGCCGGAATTGCAGCGCCGCGGCCTGTTCAGGACCGAATACGAGGGCGCCACCTTGCGCGAAAACCTCGGTCTGCCGCGCCCGGCAAACCAATTTTTCTAAGCGAGGCGGATTGTCGTAGCGTTGGCAGCGCCAGCGATCCGACGCCCAACAGCTCTTTCCGGAACAGGCCCGATTTTGCTGTGAATCGGCTATGCTAGGTGCCCTATTGGCCCTGGCAGGCCAAGCGTGCGTCGCATCGCAGCAAACTAGCTTAAGGCAATGTTAATCGCAGCGAATATAGTGCAGGCGTATGGCCGTTGAAGCTCATAGTGGTGCACCTGTGCCCGCGCCCGGCGACGTGGCGCTGGCTGTCGATCTCGACGGCACGCTCACGCCGGTAGATACGTTGCACGAAGGGCTGGTCAGCTTGTTGAAAGCGCGTCCGCTCGATGTGCTGCGGCTGCCGACATGGCTCGGCGCGGGTAAAGCGCGGTTCAAGCGCGAGGTGGCGCAGCGTGCGCCGCTCGATGCCTCGTTGCTGCCCTATCACGAACCGGTGCTCGAGCGCCTTCGCGAGGCGCGGTCGGCGGGCCGGCGCACGGTCTTGGCGACGGCTTCGGACGAAACGGTGGCGCAGGCCGTTGCCGATCATCTCGGCCTGTTCGATGAGGTGATCGCCAGCGACGGCCGTAACAACCTGTCCGGCGTGCAAAAACGTGACGCGCTAGTCGAGCGATTCGGCGCCGGCGGTTTCGACTATGTCGCCAACGGATCTGTCGACAAACCGGTCTGGTCGGCAGCGCGCACCGCCATTCTCGCCAACGCCCGTCCGTCGCTGGCTACCGACGTCGGCAACGGCCACGACCAGGTTGAAACCTTGTCGCGAAGGATCGGCGCACTCGCTCCGTTGTTGCGGGCGGCGCGGGTCTATCAATGGGTCAAGAACCTGCTGATCTTCGTCCCCATCCTGGCGGCGCAACAACTCGATGGCGCGAGCATCCTGCAGGCGGCGTTTGCTTTCCTGTTTTTCTGCCTTGCCGCATCGTCGGTCTATTTGCTCAACGATTTGCTGGACGTGGACGCTGACCGGCGTCATCCGCGCAAGAAGCAACGACCGTTCGCGGCCGGGCATCTGGCGGTCATGCCGGCGCTTGTGACGGCAGCGGCGTTGATCGTGGTTTCCCTGATTGGCGCCTTTCTGGTGACGCCGGAGTTCGGGTTTGCGCTGGTGGCCTATCTCATTGTCACCGGCAGTTACTCGGTGTGGATCAAGCGTTATCCGTTGATCGACGTGATCGTACTGGCCGGTCTGTACACGCTGCGAATTATTGCCGGTAGTGCGGCGACCGACATCATCCCGACGCTGTGGCTACTTGCCTTTTCGATGTTCCTGTTCACCAGCCTGGCCTTCGCCAAGCGTTACGCCGAGGTATCCGACGTCTTCAAACGCGGCGAGAGCAACGTCGGCGGGCGTGGCTACCGGGCCGGCGACCAGAATGTGCTAATGGCGTTGGGCACGGCCGCCGGCATCGCCTCGATCGTCACCCTGGCGCTGTTTGTCAATAATCCGACTGATCCCGGCCTCTACAAAACGCCGGAGCTGTTGTGGGGCGTCTGCCCGGTGCTGCTCTACTGGGTGGCGCACATCTGGCTAGCCGCGCAGCGCGGCACCCTGACCGACGATCCGATCGTGTTTGCGTTTCGCGATTCGGCCTCGCGCGCGGCGCTGGTCGTCGCCCTTATCCCGATCGCCTTGGCTATCTGGTTGTGAGCGGCGGCGCGTACCAATCGTGGGGCAGGATCGATTTCGGGCCGCAAACCGGCGTGCGCTTTGACGACCGGACGGCGCCGCTGCCGCCGATCGAGCCGAACCAGACGGTTTTGCCCTACGGCAACGGGCGCAGCTACGGCGATAGCTGTTTGAACACCGGCGGTGTTCTGATCGACTGCCGCGGCATCGACCGGTTCATCTCCTTCGATACCGACAGCGGCATGGTGCGCTGCGAGGCCGGGGTGCTGCTGGATGATATTCTCGCCGTCGCGGTGCCGCGCGGCTGGTTCCTGCCGGTCAGCCCGGGCACCCGGTTCGTCACCGTCGGCGGCGCCATCGCCAACGACGTGCATGGCAAAAACCATCACCGGGCGGGGACCTTCGGCTGCCACATTCGCTGCTTCGAGTTGCTGCGCTCGAACGGCGAACGCCTGCTCTGCACGCCGGATGAAAATAGCGAGTTATTTCGGGCCACGATCGGCGGGCTCGGCCTGACCGGCCTGATAACTTGGGCGGAAATCCAGCTCAAAGCGGTCGCCAATCCTTTCATCGATCAAGAGACTATTCGCTTCGGAAACTTGGCCGAGTTCTTCGATTTGTCGCAGGCGTCTGACGCCGAGTTCGAGTACACGGTCGCGTGGATCGATTGCCTGGCGAACGGGTCGTCGCTGGGACAGGGGTTGTTCATGCGCGGTAACCATGCGCCGTCCGTCGCCAGCAAGGCGCTGAAGGCGCCGCGGCGCAGCCTATCGATACCGCTTGCGCCACCGCTCTCGGTGGTCAACCGGCTGAGCTTGCGTGCATTCAATCGCCTCTATTACCGCAAACAGCGCGACGACCGGGTCGCCAAGCAGGTCCATTACCGGCCGTTCTTTTATCCGCTCGACGCCATCGGCAACTGGAACCGGATGTACGGCCCGAGAGGGTTCTACCAATTTCAATGTGTCCTGCCGTCCGCCAACGGTGAGACCGGGATCGCCGACATCCTTAAAGAAACTGCGGCGGCCGGGTGGGGTTCGTTCCTGGCGGTGCTCAAAGTATTCGGCGACCGGCCGTCGCCGGGGTTACTGTCTTTCCCACGGCCCGGCGTCACGCTGGCGCTGGATTTCCCCAATGCGGGCGAGGGCATTCGCAGCTTGTTGGACCGCCTCGATAAAATCACCGGCGACTATGGCGGCGCCATTTATCCGGCCAAGGACGCCCGCATGTCGCCGGGCTTGTTCCGGCAGGCCTATCCGGCGCTGGACGAGTTCGCCAAATCGATCGATCCGGCGTTTTCGTCGTCATTTTGGCGGCGGGTCGCCGTCGGTCAGGAAGAAGGTTGATGAGTAACATTGCAATATTCGGCGCCTATTCGGCGATTGCCGAGGCGACCGCCCGGCAATTGGCGCAATCGGGCGGGTCGTTCTTTCTGGTGGGGCGCGAGCGCAGCAAGCTGGACCAGGTCGCCGCCGATTTGCAAGTCCGCGGCGCGCAGGACGTCCACGTGTTCGCCTGCGATTTGGCGTCGGGCGAGGGGGTCGCGTCGGCAGTCGAGGCGCTGTTCGGCACGTTCGATACGGTTGATGTCGCGCTGCTTGCCCACGGCACGCTGCCCGACCAAAAGAGTTGCGAAAGTGATGCGGAACAAACAATCGCTGCTTTGGAAGTTAATGCGCTGAGCCACATTGGCCTGCTGACCTTGCTGGCCAACCGCTTCGAGCAACAGCGCAACGGTACAATCGCGGTGATCACATCGGTCGCCGGCGACCGCGGCCGCAAAAGCAATTATGTCTATGGCACCGCCAAGCGGGCAGTCAGCACCTTCCTCGAGGGCCTGCGCCACCGCCTGGCGGCGACGCAGGTGCAGGTGATCGATATCCGCCCCGGCTTCGTCGATACGCCAATGACCACCGCATTCGAAAAAGGCGCGCTGTGGGTGGCGCCGGCGAAAGTCGGCGCCGACATTGCGCAGGCGATCGAAAAGGGCAAACCGGTGGTCTATACGCCGTGGTTCTGGCGCTACATCATGCTGATCATCCGCAACGTGCCGGCGTTCGTGTTCCACAAAACGAACCTATGACGCGAATGCTCGACTCGATCCTCACCCCGTGGCGTCTGAAATGGTATTCCCGCGGCGCCTTGTTGGCGCTGGCGGTCGCCTTCGTGGTGATCCTGCTGTCGGGCTCGGGGCCGCAGACGCTGACCGGTCGCGTCGGTGGCGACTACCCGGCGTTCTACAGCGCCGGCCAGATCATCGCCGGCGGCGAGGCGAAAAATCTTTACTCGCCGCAGACGCAAGCCGAGTACCAGAAGCCGCTGATCGGTGACCAGAGCGGCGTTCTACTCTTCGCCTATCCGCCCCATTTCGCGATGCTCTACGCGCCGCTGGCGGAATTGCCGTTCCGGCTATCCTACGCGGTGCACACTCTGGCGCTGGTCGCCGCGCTGGCGCTAGCCTGCGTGCTGATCCAGCGCATCTACCCCACCCTGATCGACAGTCCGTTCCTGCTGTTTTTCCTGGCGCTCACCGCCTACCCGATCATCCGTTCCGTGATGGGCGCGCAGAACACGGCGCTCTCGCTGCTGCTGATCGTCTTGTGCTGGTACAGCGACCTGCACAACCGGCACTATCAGGCCGGCATCTTTCTCGGCCTGTTGTTCTTCAAGCCGCAATTTGCGGTCCCGCTCACCGGCCTGTTC
>JBFKGW010000278.1:0-4519 GCA_041633145.1 Alphaproteobacteria bacterium | reverse complement strand
TGGTTCGCGCGGCGCTCGAGGCAGGCAAGCATGTGCTGGTGGAAAAACCGATCGCGCCGAGCCCGCAGGAGGCGGAGGAAGCCATCGCGCTGGCCGACGCCGGCAACCTCAAGCTCACCGTCGGCTACACGCGCCGCTTCGATCCCAAATACGCCTACGTCAACAAGGCGATCAAGGACGGCATGATCGGCGAGCCGGTGAGCTGCCTGGTGAGCCGCCTGGTGACCCGCGAACTGGGCGACAAGATCACCGGCCGTGGCAAGCTGTCGCCGGCGACCATGGGCGGCACCCATTCGATCGATTTCCTGCTGTGGGCGCTGCAGCCGCGGATGCCGGTGCGGGTCTATTCCCAGCAGGCCGGCAAGCTGTTCCCGCGGATCAGCGACACCCCCGACCACCAGTGGGTGATGATCACCATGGACGACGGCACCACGATTACCGCCGGGTCCGGCTGGATCCTGCCGCTCGGCTACCCCAACTATTCGCAGAGCTGGATCGAGGTGATCGGCACCGACGGCGCCCTCACCGTCGACGCCACCCACCGCGACGTGCGCGTCAACACCACCGAGCACGGCATCCGCTATCCGATGTCGTCGATGCCGGGCGAGCCGGTCGATCATGTGTTCGCCGGCGCGATGGCCAACGAAACCAAGTATTTCCTCGAAGCCGTCGCCTACGACCGGCCGGTTTTGGTCACCGCGCGCGAGGCCCGCCTGGTGATGGAGGTGACCATGGCGGCCGATCTGTCGGCCGAGTCTGGAGAGGTGGTCGACCTGCCCCTCGGCGATCCCAGCTAGAGCGGGATGACTTAAGGTCAGATCGCGATCGCCGAGTCTGGCTGCGGTATTTGCTCCGCCAACGCCGCAACACACACGTCATACTCGCGCTGCCACGCGAGTATCCATTTTTCAATCACACGAGCTTTGCCCGGGACGCGCGCAAAGGCCTGCGCCCGGCACGGTCAGGGATGCTCGGGTCAAGCCCGAGCATGACGATTTGGCGGGCTATTGATCGCGCCGAGCCCAGCACGCGGAAGTCACAGCCGGGCGGCGTACCGATGTTCACAGCAAATTTCATCCCGCTCCAGCGCGAGTGGCTCGGGTCTGGGCGCCACACCGCAAGGAGCGGGTGATCTCGCCACTCATGGCCATTGTGCGCTAACCTGTCGGAAACCGGCCGCAACAAGGCCGGGGCAAACTTAGGGTTGGGGGGAAGCACCGATGCCCGACGAGGCAAAATCGACAGCGCCGGCGGCTAAGGCGGCCGACGCAACGCCGCCGCGCAAGCCGCCGCCGAGCGGTCTGGCGCTGCGCTATCCGACGATCGAGGATCTGCGCAAACGCGCGCGGCGCCGCGTGCCGCGCTTCGCCTTCGATTATGTCGACGGCGCCGCCGGCGCTGGCGAAACCGGTATGGCGCGCAACGCCGCCGCCCTCGACGCGGTCGAGCTGGTGCCGCGCTACGGGGTGGAGAATTTCACCGCCGATATGGCGGTCGAGCTGTTCGGCCAGCGCTATGCCGCGCCGATCGGCGTCGCCCCGATGGGGCTGCCGGGCCTGGTCAGGCCCGGCGGCGAGGCGGCTTTTGCCCGCGCCGCGCAGGCCGCCCGTATCCCCTTCGTCCTCGGCAGTTCGGCCTGCGCCAGCGTCGAGCGCGTCGCCGAGCTGGCGCCCGACTGCGCCTGGTTACAGCTCTACCGCATGCCGCGCGACGATCTGGCGATCAATTTCGACCTGGTGCAGCGGGCGCAAACGGCTGGCATCCAGGTGCTGGTGCTCACCCTCGACGTGCCGGCGCGCACCAAGCGGCCGCGCGAGCTGCGCAACCGGCTGATCATTCCCTACACGGTGGGCCTGCGCACCGTCATCGACGTGTTGCCCCACCCGGCCTGGCTGCTGGCGCTCCAAAAGCACGGCCAGACCGCCTTCGCCAACTACCAGAAGTACGCCGGCGAGGGCGTGCCCAACCGCGAGGTGGTCAAGTTCGTCCGCGCGCAATCGGGCGGCACCTTCACCTGGGACGAAGTCGCGCGCTTCCGCGAGGCCTGGTCGGGTCCATTGGTGGTCAAGGGCATCCTGCACCCGCAGGACGCCGAACGGGCGGTCGAGCTCGGCGTCGATGGCATCGTGGTGTCGAACCATGGCGGCCGCCAGCTGGAAAGCGCGCCGGCCTCGATCGACGTGCTGCCGGCCGTCGTCGCCACCGTGGGCGACCGCGCGACGGTGTTGTTCGACAGCGGCATCCGCAGCGGCGAGGACGTGGTGCGCGCCTTGGCGCTGGGGGCGAAATCGACGCTGGTGGGCCGCGCTTTCATGTACGGCCTGGCAGCTCTGGGCGATGAAGGCCCCGGCTACGTCGCCAGCTTCTTCTGCGACGAAATCGGCGAGGCGCTGCGGCAGGTCGGCGCGCGCAATTGCGCCGAGGCGCGCGAGCTGGTGGTGCGCCACACTGGCGCGCTGACATTTTAGGTCGAACCGAGCGGCGCAACGCGGCGATCCAAATCGATTTTGCTAACAATTCCTTAATCCTACGGGCCGATTATTGCCGCATACGATCGTAGGACGGCACCGGACGACATATGAGTATTCTGCAAACACCGGCGGCAGGCGGCGCCGGCAGCTCGGCTGCCGATCGGCCGGCCGCGACCTTGTGGCGATTCCTGGGTCGCGATGCGGCTAGGCTGGCGCGCGGGTTCCGGTTGCAGGTTATTCTGTTCGCCGCGTTGATATTCATCTCCGCTGTTCCGGTGTTCTTGCTCGCGGCCTGGGTGCAGGCAAACGCGTTAGAAAAAGAAATCGACTCGGTTCAAGAAAAGCATCTGCTGATTGCGAAAAATCTCAGCGATGCGCTCGAACGCTATGTCGTCGACGTTGAGAAGGCATTTCTTGTCGCCTCCGCGCAAGTGGGCGCGCAGAACGTGCGGATCGATGTTAACCGGTATCTGAAATCTTTCGACTTTAATTACGTCGCAGTGCTCGATCGCCGCAATGAAATCTCGGAATTTCAGCTACCTCCCCCTGCGACCATGGCGGTCGAGGTGCTGCCGCCCGAAACTCGGGATTATGTGCGCTCGGTCGCCGAGAACCGCCCCGGAGACGTCATCTTCAGCGATCTGAAGCGTGAGAACGACCGGGGCGTTTTCTATGTGTTTATGACGCTGGACAACGGCCAGCTGATGATTGGCGCCCTCGACCCGGCCTTCATCCGCACCGTTCAGCGCTCGATCGCCTTTGGCGATCGCGGCCACTCGATGGTCGTCGATGCCAAAGGCCACGTGGTCGCCCACCCCAACAATGACTGGGAGGCGATTTCGAAGGACGCGTCCAAACTTTCGGTGGTGCAGAAGATGATGCGCGGCGAAACCGGCGTGAGCACGTTCTACTCGCCGCCGATGCAGGCCGACATGATCGCCGGCCATACCGCCGTGCCCGGCGTGGGCTGGGGCGTCATGGTACCGCAGCCGATGAGCGAGCTGGAGGACCGGGCCAGGGATGTGCGCGACGCCGCCGTTGTTGTGTCGGCGCTCGGCATTGTCGCGGCGTCGATTATCGCCTGGCTGCTGGCACGATTTCTCGCCGCGCCGATTGTCTCGATCGCCCGGGCAACCAGCACGGTTGCGGCGGGTAGCTACGACGTTCGCCTGCGCGCCCTGCCGTGGGGCAGCCCGCGCGAGCTGCGGATCCTATCCAACGGTTTCAATAATATGGTCGATCAACTGCGCCATCGTGAAATCGGGCTGCGCACCGCCAAAGAACAAGCCGAAGCCGCCAACCGGAGTAAGACGGAATTTCTCGCCAATGTGAGCCACGAGTTGCGCACGCCCCTGAATGCGGTGATCGGCATCTCCAGCATCATGCGCGACGAGATTCATGGCCCCGTCGGCGCCCCAGAATATGAACAATACCTTTGCGATATTCACGATTCCGGCCACCATCTGCTCGATATCATCAACGACATCCTCGATGTATCGAAAATCGAAGCGGGCACGCTCGAAATTTCGCCGACGGACGTCGATGTAGCGAGCCTGGCTTCCGAATGTATGCGCATGGTCGATGGCCGCGCGAAAGATGGCAGTGTCGCGCTGCACCTGGTGCTTGGCGAGAACCTGCCTACGCTGGTGGCCGACGAGCGTATGGTCAAACAGATATTGCTGAACCTGCTATCGAACGCTGTCAAATTTACACCAGACGGCGGCTCGGTAACGCTAAGCGTGTCCCTCGATGCGCTGGGCGGCTACGTGTTCTGCGTCAAGGATACCGGTATCGGCATTGCCGCCGATAAATTGGAGTCGATTATGGAGCCGTTCTACCAAATCGATGCCGGCTACGACCGTCAGTATCCGGGCACCGGCCTCGGCCTGGCATTGGTCAAATCAATGACCGAAATGCATGGTGGCACCGTCGCCATCAAAAGCGTATCGAAGCAAGGCACCACCGTGTCGGTAACGTTTCCCCCGACCCGCACCCGCGCTTAGTCCCCTCGCCCGCCAGGAGAGAGGTTGCTTACGCCTCACCCCCCC
>JBFKGW010000277.1:0-4521 GCA_041633145.1 Alphaproteobacteria bacterium | reverse complement strand
GGCGACGACCGGTCGGCGGCCATTCTCGAGACCATCTACCAGGATGAAATCGGCCATGTACGGATCGGCCGGCGCTGGTTCGCCTTCGCCTGCGCGTGCCGCGGCCTGGAGCCGGCGCAGGCTTGGCGCGGCTACGTCGCCACCTACTTCAAAGGCGCGCTGAAGCCGCCGTTCAACACGCAAGCCCGCGACGCCGCCAACATGCCGGCCGCGTGGTATGCCGCAGCGTCGTAACGGCACTTGCGCAAGGGGCATAACGAATGTTCGACGAGTTCGACCAAAGCAACATCGACACCGGCGACGTGACCATCAATGCGCGCGTCGGCGGCGACGGTCCGCCGGTGTTATTGCTGCACGGCTATCCCCAGACCCATGCCATGTGGCACGCCGTGGCGCCTCACCTGGCTGAATACTTCACCGTCGTCTGCACCGACTTGCGCGGCTACGGCGACAGCGGTAAGCCGCCAGGAGGGCCTCAGGCGGGTGATCCCGATCACGATCAGTATTCCAAGCGAACCATGGCGCGCGACCAGGTTACGGTGATGGCGGCGCTCGGGTTCGAGCGCTTCGCCGTCGTCGGCCATGACCGCGGCGGCCGCGTCGCCCACCGCATGTGCCTCGACCACCCGGATCTGATTAGCCAGGCCGCCGTGCTCGACATCGCGCCGACCCATAAAATGTTCGCCGCCATGAACCACGAGATCGCCATGGGCTATTGGCACTGGACCTGGCTGGCGCAGCCCTACGATCTGCCCGAACGGATGATCGGCGCCGATCCGGTGTGGTTCCTCGACGGTCGCTTGGGCGGCTGGGGCACCGGTCTCGACGTCTACCATCCCGACGCGCTGGCCGACTATCGCCGGTGCTTTGCCGATCCGGCGACGATCCACGCCACCTGCGAGGACTATCGCGCCGCCGCAACCATCGATCTGGCCCACGACGACGCCGACCTGGATCAAAAGATCGCCTGCCCGCTGCTGGTCTTATGGGGCGGGCGCGGCCTAGTCGACCAATGGTTCGATCCGCTAGCGGTGTGGCGCGAGCGCGCCGACAATGTCAGCGGCGGGCCGATCGATGCCGGCCATTTTCTCGCCGAGGAAAGACCGGAAGAGACGACGGCGGCGTTACTGGACTTTCTCACTGGATGACGCGACTGTGTCTAGAGCGTGTTTCGTTCAATTACGGTCATGCCCTGTAGCAGCGAAGTAGTATTCGCGTTCTACAAGATTGAGGGTTTCGATGCCGCGTGCGATGGCGTCGCAGCGGAGCTCGACGTTTCGGGAAGCGGTCTTTTTGAGTAAGGCCTTGAGCTTTGCGAAGGCCGCCCCATGGGATTGAAGTCGAGGCTGAAGGGCGGTAGTGATCGCAGTTCGGCGCTCGGCGACCTTGACCCAAGGGCCGCTGATCTCATCGCCCCGGGCAACGCCCGGCGGATGTTCGCGGGGAATTTCTAAGTCCTGTCTTTCCGGAGTTATTGGGCGCCTGCGCAGGCGTCATACAGGTCATAAGAGTGGTTTACATATAGTAGAATAAGTCTTTATGAAAACTGTTTTTTGTGGAATAGATAAGCCTCCCGTCAAGGTTGGTTTTTCGTTACCCGTTCGTGCCATTTGTTCGTGTCATATAACAACGCCGTTGGCGGCGGTCTGGAGTGTTGCGCCGTTGCGCACTGAAATGAGGACAATAGCCGTGTCACAAGAAAACCCATTCGAGTCATTCTTAAATTTCCAGAAACATTTTTCACCATCCCAGGTTCCCGGCATCAGCCCCGAGGCCTGGTCGGACCTTTACCGGAAAAACCTCGAGGCGCTCGATCAGGTCAATAAGGTAATGGCCGCCGGGTATCAGGCCTGCGCGGAAAAGCAGGCGATCGTGCTGCAGGAAGCCTTTACCGACGCGCAGGAAACGTTCCGGCGCGCACTCGCGGGTAATGCGTCGGACGACAACACCGCAACAGCGATTGCCAATGCCGGCGGCCTCTTCGAAAAAATGCTGAGCAATACGCGCGAAATCGCCGAGATCATGACGCAGGCGAACGTTGAGGCGATGAACATCCTGCAACGGCGGCTCGGTGAATCGCTCCCCGAGTTCGAAGGGATCTCGGCGCACCCGGGTGATCGGCCGGCGCCGCGGGACAAGGGCAAAGCCACCAACGCATGATCGCGTGACGATACTGGCTGGACCGGTTAAACCCGATTGGACCCAGACCGATCGCGATCGAGTTCGGGTAGCGTTGTCACCCACGCGCCGTCAGGCGGCGTGAACCTTGTGCGCCGTGCGCCCGCTGCCACGGCGGTCTGGCCCCTGCCATGTCTGACGGCGGCCGAACCCAGTGCGACCGCCGGCGTCATGGTCGTGCGCGCGTACGAACGACCTGAATACAGGAACGATCTCGCCGCGCCAGCGGCTGCCGTTGAAGACTCCGTAGTGGCCCGCGCCCTTTTGCAGATGATAGTGCTTCATATCGTCTGGCAGGTTCGGTGTAATTTCGAGCGCCGCTTTGGTTTGCCCGACACCGGAAATATCGTCGAGTTCACCCTCAATGCAAAGGATCGCCGTGCGCGTGATCATTTCAGGCAGCACCGGGTGCCAGCGCGCGACCATCTCGCCCTTTGGCAAGGCGTGTTCCTGGAACACCTTTTGCACGGTCTGCAGATAGAACTCTGCCGGCAGATCCATCACTGCCAGATATTCTTCGTAGAACTCTCGTTTCTTCTGAGCGCTGTCCTCGTCGCCGGTAACCAAGTGGTCAAACAGTTGGTTGTACGACTCGAGGTGCCGCTCGAAGTTCATCGCGATGAAGTTGGTCAGCTGAATGAAGCCCGGATACACACGGCGGGTCATGCCCGGGTAGGGTGGCGGCACCTGGGCGATAACATTACGTTCGAACCATTCGATCGGCTGTTCCTTAGCTAACTGATTGACTTGGGTCGGTGACTTGCGAGTGTCGATGGGGCCGCCGATTAAGGTCAGGCTTGCCGGTACGCAGTTGTCGCCCCAACCGGACATCACTGCCGTCGCGGCGAGTGCCGGGACGGAGGGCTGGCATACCGCCAGTATGTGCGTATTCGGGCCCAGCAGGTGGAGGAAGTCGATCAGGTAATCGATATAGTCGTCGAGATTGAAGCGGTCTTCCGTGACGGGGATCGTGCGGCAATCGAGCCAGTCGGTGATGTAGACGTCGTGATCCGGCAACAGGGCCTCGACGGTGCCACGCAGCAATGTCGCGTAGTGACCGGACAGCGGCGCAACCACGAGGACCCGAGGATCCTCGCGTTCGATCTCGCGTCGGAAATGCTTCAGTTCGCAATAAGTGCGCCGAATGACAACTTCCGTCGAGACGCCAACGGTTTCTCCGTCTACTACGGTTTCCGCCAAGTCCCAGTCCGGCTTGCCGAACCGGCGGGTCAGATGCTCGAAGATTTCCGCCGCCGACCCGATCGTCCGCCCTGTATAGGTATTGGCGAACGGATTGAACGGATTGCGCAGCGACATCAAGGTTCCTTCCGCCACCATGCGTGCCGGCATCATCCAGAGACGCTGCATTTCGTGAAGGTAGTAAAGCATTCCGCCCACCGCTTGACCGTGCCGGCCAATCGGCAGATCTTCGCGACATCCTTACGCCTGTCTGCTTACCAAACGGTGAAGAGACAGATCGTCTGCTGTTTGTAATCCCCTACGTTGGTCGATCGGGTTCGTTCCGCTGCGCGGTCGGGGGTTCGAATAGTGTTCGAGGGGTTTCAACAGTAATCGTTCGGCAACGGCGAAGCGATCAACAACGCCGGCGACGGCGGCGCTGCGCGCCTTTCGCAAGGCTTGACGCTAGCCCGTCGACACCCCGCGGCGCGGGCAGGTGTGCGACAGGAAAACTTCGCCGGCATCGTCGACGCCGTCGATGCGGATGTGCTGACCGCCGCTGAACATATCCCACACCCGGTGATTATAGACCGGGCACAGGTTGCCGAGCCCGGCGGTCTGCAGCGTTTCCGGCGCCGCCACCAGCGCGTGTCGTTCGCGCTCGGCAATATGGACGCGCACCGCCACGGCTTTGGGTTCGGCCTGAACGTCCGCCACCCGCCAGCCGGGCGTGGCGGTCGCCTCGCGGTAGTAATCGGCGAGGCGCTGGGCGGCGTGTTCCAGCCGCGACGGTACCTTGGCGCTTTCGTCGCCGCCCAGCCAGCCGAAACGCAGCGCGACCATGAAGGTTATTGCGGCGATGAACAGAACGTTGATCCGCATGTTTAGCGCCGGCTCCTTATCCGGCCGTTATCATAATCTAATCGGAGTCAATCGAGGCGCAGGTGCCGTTCACTTAACCGTCATCGCCGACGCCGCCATGCCCCGCCACATGGCCCGCCAAAGAGGCCTCGAGAAACCGGTCCAGGTCGCCGTCGAGCACCGCCTGGGTATTGCCCGTCTCCACTTCAGTACGCAAATCCTTGACCATCTGGTAGGGGTGCAGAACGTAGGAGCGGATTTGATGACCCCAGCCGATGTCGGTCTTCTCGCTCTGCTGCGCTT
>JBFKGW010000276.1:0-4524 GCA_041633145.1 Alphaproteobacteria bacterium | reverse complement strand
TGGCCGCCTCGCGTCCGCTCAGGCCCTGATAGTGAACCAAGATCAAGGCAGCGCGCTGGCGGTCGGGTAGATCGGCCAGCGCCCTCTCGACATGGCGTTTGCGGTCGAGCGGTCCATCGAGGCCGGCCGGTTCCGCCACTTCGCCAACGTCAGCTAACGAAGCCGGCCGCGCCGGGGCGCGCCGGCGATCGATGCTGAGATTGACCGCGACCCGGTGCAGCCACGAAGACAGGCCGTCTTCGCCGCCCTGCCAGGTCGGCAGTTTCGCGTGCAGGCGCACAAACGTGTCCTGGGCCACGTCCTCGGCCTCCGCAGGATCGCCCAGCATGTAGGCGGCGCAACGGGTCACCGCCGGCAGGTACCGGCGCACCAGCGCTGCCCAGGCGCCGGCATCGCCCGCAGCAGCGCGGGCGATGCGGCCAGGGTCGGCGGCTGGCGGGAGGCGGCTGTGGGGGAACGGACGCACTTCCGCCAGCTTGCCTGCCGGCGGTTTAGCGGTGGTGTCGCCGGCCAAAGGACGGACGGCCTTGGCTGAATTCCTCGGCATCGATGGTGCCATCGTTATTGGTGTCCCGGCGGGCGAACCAACGCCCCATCGGCTGGTTCAATTCATCCTGGGAAATCTGCTGATCGCCATTGACGTCAATCAAGTCAAAGAATGTGGTGGTTCCAAGGCGAATGAAGAACGACCCCCGGCGGCGGAATTCGTCGGCCGACAGCTGGCCGTCGCCATCGACATCGGCGGCGCCTAGAAGCCGGCCATGTTCGGCGGCGATTTCTTCCTGGTTCACCACGCCGTCGCCATTGGTATCGAGAATCGTCAGCTGGCGGGCGCTGAAACGGGAATGGAATCCCGGACCGCCGTCGCGGGCCATGCCGGGCCGGTCGCCATGGGGGCCGGGCCCTCCCGATCCGCCCTGGGCAAGCGCCGATGTGGCGAGACCGATGGCCAGGGCGCCGGCAATCAGACCGGCAAAGTGAGATTTGCGGGGTAACGACATCAAAGTCTCCTCGAGTGGAATATTGTCTGCTCTTTACACGACGCCAGAGCGGCAATTCCGTCGGCGAGATTGAAATAAATTTGCGCCCGCAGTCGCTTGCTAGTCGGCGACGTCAATTTGGCTCAGCAATCGGCCAAAACCGGGTATCGGCTCGGTGATGCCGAGGTGGCGCAGCGCATACCAGTAGTTGGCGGCATTCACCGAAACTACCGGCTTGCCGTAGCGCGCCTCCAGGTCGTCGATCATATCGACGATGCCGAGGGCGCCGCCGACGTGGAGCAGCGTATCAATGTCGTCGTGGTCGATGTCGTCGAAGCCAGCATGGATCTGGTCGACCGTCACCTTGATGATCTCTTCCGATTTTTTGACCCCGAGAGAGGTGGTGTAGGGGACCTCAAAGCCGCCGGCCTCGTAGTAGTCTTGCGCGCTCTTCGAGTTCTCGGCCGACATCGGCGCCAGGATAGCTATCCGTTTGGCGCCGACCGCCTTGAGCGCCGCCTCGGTGGCGTCGGTTGCCAGCGCCATCGGCGTGCCCTGCGCTCTGTCGGTAAAGGCGGCACGGAAGTCGTCTTGCTGCTGGCGTGACCAGGCGTGCATTTCCAAAGAAACGGTACTGACGATCGCATCGGGCCAGCACAACAGGCAACCGGGCACCGCGTCCAAAATCGCATCGGCGGCCTTGCCGTGGGCTGAAATATCGAAACGGTAGATCTGGTTGTTAATGCCGTCCGGGCGCATCGCCTCGAACTCGGGCTGCATATTGGCGTTCTGCAGCGGAATGATCATGGCGATGGTCCCACGGGGACCGAACCGGTCAGGCATCAATCGTCTCCCTGTTTGCCGCCATAAAGTAACGCAAAGAGCCGCGCCGGCGCAGCGTTGTTAAATTTGGTCCTTTCCTCGACTCAGCGAAACCGCAACGCTTCGACTGTGCCAAGCTGTTCGGAAACTGGCTTTCCGATTTTTTCAGCCATCGACCAACCGGCCGATCAACGAGGGAGACTGAAAAGTATGACTACCGATCTACTGTATTTGACGCTGAGCGCCGGCCTGTGTGCCATCCTCTGGATTCCCTACATTCTGTCACGCATTCAAACCTGGGGTCTGGTCAACGCTGTCGGTTATCCGGAAGACCCGCCGGAGCTGCCGGCATGGGCGCAGCGGTCGACGCGGGTGCATGCCAACATGGTGGAAAATCTTGCGCCGTTCGCGGCGCTGGTACTGGTCGCCCAGGTGGCCGGCCTCGCTAATGAAACCACAGCGCTTGGAGCGGCGATCTTTTTCTGGGCCCGGATCGTCCACACAGTGGTCTACACCTTCGGTATTCCGTGGCTGCGCACACTCTCCTTTGCCGTGTCTTGGATCGGCATGGTGATAATATTCATTGAGATCATCGCCTAGTACACTTCTGCTTATCGGTTCACCGCGCAATAGAGGCGACGATGATGACAACGTATTTTTGGTATGGCGCTGCGGCGTTCGGCGAAATCGCCGGCAGTTTCGCCTTCTGGGCGTGGCTGCGCCTGGACAAGAGCGTCTGGTGGACGGTACCCGGGGCGATCCTGTTGATCTTGTTTGCCATCGCGCTGACCCGCATCGACGCGGTATTCGCCGGCCGCACGTTCGCCGCCTATGGCGGCGTCTACATCTTCTCGTCGCTGCTGTGGCTGTGGGCGGTCGAAGGCGCGCGGCCCGACCGGTGGGATGTGATCGGTGGGCTGGTCTGCATCGCCGGCGCGCTGATCATTCTCGCCGGGCCGCGGACGGCGGCGTGATGACTTGGAGCGGTTAGGACGATGCGGAGGCTCGATTAGCGCCGGCTGGCGATCTCGCTGTCCAGTTGATAGAGCCTCTGGACACCGAAACCTTTGATTTCAGCCTCGCCGATCTCGGTGCACACGAACTCGTCCTTGAGCAGCTCGTAGGTGTTCTCGCACAAGGTGATCGTCATCGGCTCGGCGAATTGTTCCATGCGTGCGGCCAAATTCACGCCAGGACCGAAGATGTCATAGACGTATTTCTGAATGCCAACGATCGAGCCTATGACCGGTCCCGAATTGATACCGATGCGGCCGAGCCATTGTTCGGTGTGGGCGGCGTTGCGTTTTTCCAGGTACCGCTTCATGCGCAGCGCCACCCGGGCGACGTTCTGGGCGTGCTCCGGAGTTTCCTCAGGCACCCCTGACACCGCCATATAGGCGTCACCGATGGTCTTGATGCGCTCGCAGCCGAACAGTTCGACGATGCGGTCGAAAGCGGAAAAAATATCGTTGAGCTCGGCGATGAGGCCACTCGGGTCCTGCGAGATCGCCATATCGGTGAAGCCGACGAAATCGAGCATCATCACCGTGGCGTCGTCGAAGCGCTGCGGGGTTGTCGTGCCGTAGTCCTTGAGCTCTTCGTAGATCGAGCGCGGCATGATGTTGAGCAACAGCTTCTCGACCCGCTCTTTCTCTTTCTGCAGATCGCGGGTGTGACGTTCCGACATGTTCGAGTAGGACTCGAGCATGTATTCGGCTTCGCGCTGCTTGGAAATATCGCGGCACTCGACCAGCGCGCGACGGCCGTCGCTATCGGGTAACGCTTTCAGTTCTACTGAGACCGGCGTCGAGCGGGTCTCCGAGCGGCTCTCGACCTCGGTGCGGTAGGGCCGGGGGCCGCTGATACGATCCTTGGCGCGCTCGATATTGAGACCGGGAACCCGGGTTGTGAGCGGCTCATCGGTATCTTCGACCGGCGGGAACCATTGGAAAAACTTGGCGTTTTCGAATTCGATCGCCCAGCTTTCCGTATCGACCACCGCGACGCCAACGGCGAGCGACTGAACCAAATGTTTCAGTGTCCCGCCGTCTGCGGCGTCGATCGGTTTGGAGTGGTCATCGGGCATTATCTATTGCCGGGTGATGATGAACTTCGAACGGCTCTTCATTTCCGCTGCCAGTTTTTTGATGTCGGAGTCTTCGAAATCGAAATCCTCCAACGTCTCGGCCAACAGGTTCACCATTTCATCGAACGATGCCTGGTCGATGTTGAGACGCGCGTGGGCGCGTTCGAGCGCCTCGTTGGAGAACTCCGCCGGCCCGCCCATCAACGAGGCAATAAATTTGGTTTGATGGTCGACCAGCCGGCGCATATCGGTGTTCGCGAAATAGCTCGCCAAATTGGGCGATTCGAGCATGCGTTCATAGAATTCCGAGACCACGCGGCTGATTTTGGCGAAGCCGCCATAGTGTTCGAAAAGATTTGTGCTCACGGCGTTATTTCCCTTGCCGATACGGCTTCGCAGGTCGACGATAAGCGCGCCAGCCGCATCCGTTCTTAGGCAGTTCCGCGGCAAAATTATAGACGCCTGCAATGCATTTCACCATGAAACATTTGTTTCATTTACCCGCTTGCCGTTAATCCTGAAGTGACGTTGGTCACAGGGCGTTACATTTTTTGCGAGGCTCGGTCGTCGCTCCACGATCGATCAGCACAAATTTCGATTGGACATACCAATTTTTTCAGCGGATTATGATTGAAT
>JBFKGW010000275.1:0-4530 GCA_041633145.1 Alphaproteobacteria bacterium | reverse complement strand
GGCGGTGCTGTCGATGGGGGTCTATATCGGCGCCTCGACCAAAATCGTCGATCGCGAAACCGGCGACGTGACGATGGGCCGCGTGCCCGCCTATTCGGTGGTGGTGCCGGGCACCCTGCCCGGGCGGCCGCTGGCGAACGGCGAGCCGGGGCCGAACCTTTACTGCGCGGTGATCGTCAAGCGCGTCGACGAGCAGACCCGCTCGAAGACTTCGATCAACGAGCTGCTGCGCGACTAGCCATGCCCGCTCGGCTACCCGCTCCATGACCGCTCCACCGCCCGCCATCGAACCGGTCGCGCTAGCACAGGCGTTGATCCGCCGCCCCAGCGTCACGCCAGCCGACGCCGGCGCGCTCGACGTGCTGCGCGAAGCGCTCGAGACGTTGGGTTTCGACTGCCATATCATGACCTTTTCCGCGCCCGGCACCGACGACGTGACCAACCTCTACGCCCGCCTCGGCGACGGCGCGCCCAACTTCTGCTTCGCCGGGCACACCGACGTGGTGCCGACCGGCGACACCGAGAACTGGGATCGTGATCCGTTCGCCGGCGATATCGTCGATGGGTCGCTGTATGGGCGCGGCGCCGCCGACATGAAGAGCGCCATCGCTGCCTTCGTCGGCGCCGTGAGGACGTTTTGTAAAACCCACGGTGCGCCGGAAAACTGGCCGCGCCCGGGCTCGATCAGCCTGTTGATTACCGGCGACGAAGAAGGCCCGGCCATCAATGGAACCCGTAAGGTGCTGAAGTGGATGGCCGAGCGCAACGAGACCATCGATGCGTGCGTGGTCGGCGAGCCGACCAACCCGGCCGAACTGGGCGACATGATCAAGATCGGTCGCCGCGGCAGCCTGGTCGGCACGTTGACCGTCCATGGCGTCCAGGGACACACCGCCTACCCTCATTTGGCCGACAATCCGGTGCACCGGCTGGTCAACATGCTGCAGGCGCTGACCGCCACGCCGCTGGACCAAGGCTCGGACCATTTTCAGCCGTCGACGCTACAGATATCGACGATCGATGTCGGCAACCCGGCGACCAACGTCATTCCGGCGTCGGCGATTGCCCGGTTCAATATCCGCTATAACGATCTCCATTCCTCGCAAAGCCTGACCAAGTGGCTGCATGAAAAACTTTCCGCTGCGCTCGGCGACGGTTCGGCGCGCTACGAGCTCGATATCCACGTCACCGGGGAAAGTTTTCTCACCCCACCGGGGCCGCTCAGCGAGCTTCTGACCGCCGCGGTCGAGCAGGTAACCGGGCGCACGCCGGAACTCAGCACCACCGGCGGTACGTCCGACGCGCGCTTCATCAAGGATTACTGCCCGGTCGCCGAATTCGGCCTGGTCGGCCAGACCATGCATCAGGTCAACGAAAACGTTGCCTGCGCCGACATCGACACTTTGAGCGAGATTTACCGGGTGGCGCTGGAGAAATATTTTGCCGCGCCCTGAACCCTGGCCTGCCTCGTAGCGCGCCGTGATCAGCGGACGCGAACTGGCGATCGGCGTCTACGGCGCGTGGCGCCTGCTGCACTTCGATCGCGACGCCATTCAGTATTTCGACTCGACCATCGGCGGCTTCTGGAAGTCGTTTTACGCCGCGCTAGTGGTGCTGCCTGCCGTCATCGTTCTGCGCGTACTTTTTCTCGCTGACAATCCCGACGTTGCGGCGGCGGCAGGATCGATCCGGATCACCCTGGTGTTCGCACTCGACTACGTCTACCAGTGGGTGGTGTTTCCGTTGGTGATGATCAACATCGCCGACGGCATCGGGCGCAGCCGCCAGTACACGACGTTCATCGTCGCGCGCAACTGGTCGCAAGTCATACAGGTGGCGATCATCCTGCCGGCGGCCTTTCTGTTTGTACTGAGCGGCTCCGAGGAGGCCGGCTTTGGCCGCGCGGTTCTCATCGTCGCCCATATGGCGACGTGGGCCTACGGTTGGTTCATCGCGCGAACCGCGCTCGATATTTCAGGCATCGCCGCGGCCCTCATCGTCTTGGCCGAGCTTGTGATCAGCGTCGCAATTTCAGTGATGAGCGAGCTGCTGATTCGCGCCGTTTAGGCGTGTCGGTCGGCCGCGCCCGCCGCAAAAAACGCCAATAAAATCAGCAAGCTGCTCGCCGCCATGGCCCCCGTCAGCGGCCACGCAGAGGTGTTCGCGAAAAGGCCGACCGCCAGCGCACCGAGCGCGCCGCCACCCATCTCGAGCGCGCCGATCAGGGCGGCACTGACACCGCTGCCGACATCGCGCGCCGCGCCCATGGCTAGGACCGGGGCGGCGGCGAACAGCGACGCCGCAGCAGTGATCGACCAGGGACTTTCGGCAACCGCCACCACGCCGACCAGAGCGACGCCGCCGGCCACAGCAAGCATGACGCCCAAAGCACAAATACGGCGGGCATCGATTCTGCCAACGGCGCGATTGGCAACGGTGGTGCCGACAAAGAATGCCGCAACGATGGCCATCTGAAAAAACCCGTAATACTGGGTGGCGACGCCGTGGCCGTCGATAAACACGAACGGCGCGGCGGTGACAAACGCGAACACGCCGGCCAACCCAAACGCCATCGCTAAGGTGTAGCCCAAATAAGTGCGGTTGCTCAGCAGCGCGCCGTAGCGTTCGAGCATACGGCGCCATTCCAGGGCACGATGATCGACCTGCGCTACGGTCTCCGGCAACCAGCGTCCAGCCAGCAAAAAGACCAGCGCGACCGCGGCGGCGAGCAATAAAAAATTGGCCCGCCAGCCGGCCCACACGAAGACAAATCCGCCGATCACCGGCCCGACCGCCGGGGCGATGGCGATCACCATGCCGTAGATGGCGAGGATCCGCACACCGCCGATATCGTCGTACAGATCGCGGATGACCGCGAGCGCGATCACCGCCTCGACGCTGGCCGCCGCGCCCATCAAGACGCGCGCCAGGATCAGCTGCTCGATCGATTGCGCTGCCGCAGCGGCGAGCGCGGTCACCAGGAATGCCGCCATCCCCCACATGAAGACCGGCCGCCGGCCAAACCGATCGGCCAGCGGCCCATGGATCAGCTGGGCCAACGCGAAGGCGGCCAAATTGAGGCTCATGGTAAGCGTCACCGTCGACGCGTCGGTCGACAGCAGCGCCGGCAGGTGGGGAAGGCTCGGCACGTAGAGATCAGTCGACAGGACGCTGGCGGAACTGGCGGCGATCAGCAGCGCCGGGATGAGCGGCGAGACGGCGCCGGCAGCCGGCTGGCTCACGGGTAATCGACCCGCACGAGATAGAGACCCTCGGGCGGCGCGGTCGGCCCAGAGGCGCTACGGTCGCGTGCGGCGAGCGCAGCGCGAACGTCGGCTGCCGTCCACTTGCCAGCGCCGACCCACGACAAAGTGCCGACCATATTGCGCACCTGGTGGTGCAGGAACGAGCGTGCCACCGCGGTGATGCGGACCTCGGCGCCGTCGCGCACGACGTCGAGGCGGTCGAGCGTTTTCACCGGTGATTTGGCCTGGCACAGCGCCGCACGAAAGGACGAAAAATCGTGGTGGCCTACCAGTTCCTGCGCGGCCGCGTGCATGGCGTCCGCATCGAGGCCACCGGGCACCCACCACACCTTGCCGCGCTCGAGCGCCGGCGGCGGCCGTTGGTTGAGAATACGGTAGAGATACTGCCGCTCGACGGCGGAAAAGCGGGCGTGAAAGTCGTTGGCGACGGGTTCGGCGTCGAGCACCGAGATCGGCACCTTGCGCAGATAATGATTGAGCGCGTCGCGCACGGTGTCGGCGTCGGTGTCACGCGCGATGTCGCAATGGGCGACTTGCCCCAAGGCATGGACGCCGGCATCGGTGCGGCCGGCGGCATAAACATTGAGTGCTTCACCGCAGAAGGCCTCGACCGCCGCTTCCACCTCGGCCTGCACCGACGGCCCATTGTCCTGCCGCTGCCAGCCGACGAACGGCGTGCCGTCATATTCCAGGGTGAGTTTGTAACGGATCACGCGAGCACCGACCCAGGCGCGATCGGGTAGCCGCGCAGCAATGCCGCCGCGTCGACCGGGGCGCGGCCTTCGCGTTGGACCGTCGCTATCCGCAGCGCGCCCTCGCCGCAGGCGACGGTCAGCTGGCCGTCGAGGACGCAGCCGGGTGCGCCGGTTCCGTCTGCGAGTTCGGCGGCCAGCACTTTCAAGCGGTTGCCGTCATGCTCGAACCAGGCGCCGGGCCACGGCGAGAACGCGCGCACCTGCCGTTCCAGCTCTGCCGCCGGGCGGCTCCAGTCGAGGCGGCCTTCCTCGCGGGTCAGCTTGGCCGCGTAGGTCGCGCCGTCTTCGGCCTGCGGCGTCGGTGTGATTTCTCCTGACGCGAGGCCGTCCAACGCCGTAACGATCAGACGCGCGCCCAGTGCCGAGAGTTGGTCGTGCAAGCTTTCGCCGGTTGCCGACGCTTCGATCGGCACCGCTTGCTTGAGCAACTCGGGGCCGGTATCGAGGCCCTCGTCCATCAGCATGATGGTGACGCCGGTTTCGGTGTCACCGGCGAGGATCGCCCGCTG
>JBFKGW010000274.1:0-4539 GCA_041633145.1 Alphaproteobacteria bacterium | reverse complement strand
TATCTCCCGCCAGCTTCGCAGCACACTTTTGCGTCCCGTTACCGGCAGCATCCCGGGATGGATCACCGCGACCGGGCCGTCACTTGCCCACAGCGCATTCATCGCCTCTATGTCAGCCGCCGCGAAGGCGGCGTAGAATGTCTCGTTGGCTCGCAGCACCGCTTCGGTTTCTGGCATCGCTTACTGTTCCTGGAGTCTAGTTCAGATATGGCTTTTACCAAAGACACGCACGTGTCACGTAATTGTCAACTTTTCCCCGATTCCGGCGGAAATGGCGGCTACCAAGGACCGCAATGGTATAGTTAAAAGCGTCAAAGTTTCGGAATTTCGATGACCCATACCCCGCCATTTCCGGCCTCGCTGGCTGACCTGGAAGCCGCCGTGCAGCGCGATCTCGATCTGCTCGACCACCCGAAAACAGCCTGGGTGCCGCCGCGTCAGCATCCCTCCGGGGCGCCGGTGTTCGATGTTTTGATCGTCGGCGGCGGCCAGAGCGGCCTAGCGCTATCGTTCGCGCTGCGCCGCGATAACATCACCAACGTCATCGCCGTCGACCGCAACCCCAAAGGCGCCGAAGGCCCGTGGAACACCTACGCCCGTATGCCGCTGCTGCGCACCGCCCGCGACTTGACCGGCCCCGACTTGGGCATTCCCTCGCTGACGCCTCGCGCCTGGTATACCGCGAAATATGACGCCGCCGCTTGGGACGCCCTGCCGCGCTTTCCCCGCACCGAGTGGCACGATTATCTCGCCTGGTACCGGCGGGTTCTCAAGATCGCGGTGTGGAACGAGACCGAAGTCGGCGCGCTGACTGCCGACACCCCGGCGTCGCCCGACAGCTTGATCCGCGTGCCGTTAAAACTAACCGGCGTCAGCGGCCGCGACGCCGTGGTCTATGCGCGCGAAGTCGTGCTCGCCAACGGTCTGGAAGGCTGCGGCGCGTGGCATGTACCGGCGATGATTACCGCGGCGCTGCCGCCCGAGCGCTACGCTCAGGCCAACCAGGCGATCGATTTTAACGCGTTGCGGGGCCAGCGGGTCGCCGTACTCGGCGCCAATGCCGGCGCGTTCGATGCCGCCGCGGTCGCTCTTGAAGTCGGCGCGCGCGAGGTCCGGCTGTTCGTACGGCGCCGCGAGATTGCCAAGGTCAACGCGCACAAGCCGTTCGACAACATCGCCTATCTGAAGCATTTCGACTCGTTCGACGACCTACAGCGCTGGCGCCTGACCTGCCACGTCCTGCGCACCCACCAGCCGCCGCCGCAGGAAACCTACGATCGCGCCGCCGCGCTCGACGGGTTTCACATGCACGAGGACGCTGCGTGGCAAACAGTCGCCATGGACGGCGGCGAGATTTGCGTCGAATCGGTAAACGGCGACCGCTTCGCGTTCGATTTCATCATCGCCGCGACCGGCCATATCAACGACTTTTCGCTGCGCGCCGAAACATCGGCGCTCGCCGACAAGATCGCTCTCTGGCGCGACCGCTTTACCCCGCCAAACGGCGAGGAATACGCGCCGGCGGGGACTTACCCCTATCTCGGGCCCAACTTCGAGTTCATCGAGAAATCGCCCGGCAACGCCCCCTACCTGCACCATATCCATTGCTTCACGCTGGGCACCCTACCCAGCCTGGGCATGACCGGCAGTTCGGTCACCACCATGCGCTACGGCGTACCGCGGCTGGTCGCCGGCGTGACCCGCCAGCTGTTCCTAGACGATATCGAGCACCACTACCGGAAGTTCATGGAGCACGACGAGATCGATCTGACGGTGGATAGCGCCGGGACGGATGCGAAAGGCGCGGCCTAACTCCTAGGACTATCAGCGCTTTCAGGAATATGCGCAAAAGACTCCGCCGGCACGAACTCCATATCGCCGGTACTGCTCGGCGGTTTCCAATAGAGCTCCAGCGTCGAGGTAACCTTCTTCTCGAAATAGAGCAGGTGGAACGGATACCAGCCGGGCTCTTTGATCTCGACTGGCACGAGATCGGAAAACCGGTCGGCGTGCACCGTCGGATCCTTGACGATGGTCTTGCCGCCGATGGTCAGGTCGACGCCGTCGTTGGATTGCATCGCCATGGTGTAAATCCCGGCTTCCGGAAAGTTGATGAAGCCGCGAATATCGGCGCCCACTTCGTTGACGCGGCCGCTGGTCAGTACCTCGCCGTCGCCGACAAAATAATCGAGCATCAAGATCGGCTCGCCTTTGTGGCCTTTCTTGTATTTCGCCCACTCGGGAATCTCGCGCGTGTCGTTGAATTTGTGATGGTAATAGGTAACGCCCAGTCCAGGTTTAAGACTCTCGGCAGACGGTTGCGGATTCGCCCGCTGCAAACCCGTTACCGTTTCTTGTGCAATCGCGGGCATTCCAGTGAGTGCAAATGTTACCGCGACGATAAGCACGAAAATGGTCTGTCGCATAGCTCCCTCAGATATTAATTGGTTATCGATACTCTGGCCGATATTGCCGGTGTCGGCCTCAACTGGCCCTCTCCAATACTGTCGCAATGCCTTGCCCGACGCCGATGCACATGGTGCACAGCGCATAGCGCGCCTCGCGTTCGTTCAATTCATGGGCCGCCGTCATCGCCAGCCGGCCGCCGCTGGCACCCAGCGGATGGCCCAAAGCGATGGCGCCGCCATTGGGGTTTACATGTTCGGCATCGTCGGCGATGCCAAGATCCCGGGTGACCGCCAGCGCCTGCGCGGCGAAAGCCTCGTTTAATTCGATGACGTCGATTTCGCCGATCTTGATGCCGAGCCGCGCCAGCAGCTTGTGGGTCGCCGGGGCAGGACCGAAGCCCATAATGCGCGGCGGCACGCCGGCGGTCGCGGTGCCGACAATGCGCGCGAGCGGGTTGAGGCCGTATTTGTTGATGGCGTCTTCCGAGGCGATGATCATGGCGCAGGCGCCGTCATTGACACCCGACGCGTTGCCCGCAGTCACACTGCCATCCTCGCGGAACGGCGTCGGCAATTTGGCGAGCCCCTCCATCGAGGTGTCGGGGCGTGGATGCTCGTCGACATCGACGATTATCGGGTCGCCCTTGCGCTGGGGCACCGAAACCGGCGTGATTTCCTTGGCCAGGCGGCCACTTTCCTGCGCGGCCTTGGCGCGCATTTGCGAACGGTAGGCGAAGCCGTCCTGGTCTTCGCGGTTGATTTGGAACTCGACAGCCACGTTTTCCGCCGTCTCGGGCATCGAATCGATGCCGTATTCCGACTTCATCTTCGGATTGACGAAGCGCCAGCCGATCGTCGTGTCCTCGATCTTGTTGCTGCGCGAAAACGCGGTTTCCGCCTTGGGCATGACGAACGGCGCCCGCGACATGCTCTCCACCCCGCCGGCGATCACCATTTCGGCTTCGCCGGTGCGAATGGCGCGTGCCGCCGCGGTCAGCGCCTCGAGGCCGGACCCGCACAACCGGTTGACGGTCACGCCGGACACCGCCGTCGGCAAGCCCGAGAGCAGCAGCGCCATCCGCGCCACGTTGCGGTTATCCTCGCCGGCCTGGTTGACGCAGCCGTAGATCACGTCGTCGACCGCCTCCCAGTCGACTTTTTCGTTGCGCGCGATCAGCGCCTTGAGCGGCGTCGCCGCGAGATCGTCGGTGCGGACGCCCGAAAGGCTGCCGCCGTAGCGGCCAAACGGCGTGCGAACGGCATCGCAAATAAAGGCTTCGGCCATGGTTTCCTAATCCCTGCTACCCGCGCGCCTGGCGCGCGGCCTGATCAATAATCAGCGGCCATTTTCATCCACTGATACCGTACAGACAAGCCCATCGGCGGATCAAAGCACCACGGTTTGATTCAATCAGATCTTGCCATATGGCTTCGTTGCAAGCCGCCGAAATCACTTTTAGGTCAAAAATGCGGCACAATTGCGCCCAAGAATTTGTGAATAGTGCGGAGCGCCGCGGCGGTTATGTTTATGGCATGATGTCAATCATACCGCCCATGCTCGCACGCTCGCTGACCGCCGCCTTCCTGCTGTTCGCCATTTCTGTGCCGCTCGCCCAGGCGCAAGATACGGCCCCGCCGTCGGTCGCCCCGCCCGGCCCAACCACGCGGCCCCTCAGCGAGGTAGAGCAGGAAGTCCGCAAGATCCTCACAGTGGGAACGCTGGAACGTAACGCAGTGATGGCCAAGCTGGTCGACCGGGGAAACACCGACGTGGTGCCGGCGCTGGTCCAGTCGCTGCGCTTCATGCGTCAAGACCCCTGGACCATTACCAACGCGCTGCAGGTCCTCACGGGTGAGCAGATCGGCACCAGCTGGCACGACTGGGTGCTGTGGCAGGAGGCGCATCCGGAAATCACGCCGTTCGAGGGCTTCGCCGAATACAAGGCCTGGGTCTACAGCCAGATTGATCCCAACTTCCGGTTCTTTCTCCATGACGGTATCGCCCATACCATCCGCCTCGAAGAGATCGTGTGGGGCGGCGTGGTCAAGGACGGCATCCCGGCGCTGGTCAATCCGACACTGATCGCGCCGCAAGACGCCACTTATCTGATCCCTGAAGAGCTGGTGTTCG
>JBFKGW010000273.1:0-4554 GCA_041633145.1 Alphaproteobacteria bacterium | reverse complement strand
CGCGCTGCCCGGGCGGCTTCACCCGAGCATAGCGGTACGCGCCCGACGGCCAGCGGGCCGCGCACTATGTTAGCGCGCGAGAATTTTTTTGCGGAATAAAACTCACGCGAAATTGTTTGTTGCCCAAGTGGCACCTGCCACTTGCGTGGTGTCAAATAGCGCGCGATAAAGCGGTGGTGCCGCACCAAACGATTACAAGTCACACGGGTGACACGTCATAGGGGAGTATCCATGAAACACAGTGACATCGATCCGCGTATCTTCGATCTGTACGACAAATACTGCCACAGCCCGATGAAGCGTCGTGAATTCCTGACTCGCGCCGCGGCTATTCCTGTCATTGGCGGCTCGGCGCTCGCCATGGCTGAAGCCCTGCTGCCGAGTTATGCGCAAGCGCACACGATCTCCTTCACCGATCCGCGCATCAAAGCGCGCTACATCGATTATGATTCGCCCGGCGGCAATTCGGGCAAGATGCGCGGCTATCTGGTCCAGCCCAGCGGCGACGGCCCGTTCCCGGCCGTCCTCGTGGTGCACGAAAACCGCGGCCTCAATCCCTACATCGAGGATGTCGCCCGGCGCGCCGCGGTCGAGGGCTTCCTGGCGCTGGCGCCCGATGGGCTGACGCCGCTCGGCGGCTACCCCGGCAATGACGACGACGGCAAGGCGATGCAGAGCAGCCTGGACAGGCAGAAGCTGCTGATCGATCTTCTCAACAGCGCCAAACTCCTCAAGTCCCACGAGCTGTCCAACGGCAAGCTGGGGGCGACCGGGTTCTGCTACGGCGGCGGTGTGGTGAATTTCCTCGCCGTCCAAATGGGCGCCGATCTAAACGTCGGCGTGCCGTTCTATGGCGCCGCGCCGAAATCGGAAGACGTCTCGAAGATCCGCGCTTCGTTGGTGATCCACTACGCCGAGGACGATCCGCGCATCAACGGCATGCGGGCCGACTACGAAGCCGCGCTCAAAGCCAATAACGTCAACTTCGAGATGCATTCCTATCCAGGCACGCGGCACGGCTTTCACAACAACTCGACCCCCCGCTACAACGAGGCGGCGGCCAATCTGGCGTGGGAGCGCACGATCGGCATTTTCAAGACGGGTTTGGCGTAGGTCTCTACGCAGTTGAAGCAAACTACAGCTGAAGCCGGCGGTCCTGCGGGGCCGCCGGTTTCGTGTGGCGTACCTCTTTTGCGTCAGAACCCGGCGTGATCGTCCGCCTGCGCGAACCAATACGCACGGCTCATTGCCGCGCGAAGCCTCGGCCCGCCGACGGTGGCGGCCCTGTGCACACAATTCACCCGCTGCCGCTGATGTAATTCACCAATTGTTCGATTGTGAACTGTTTCTGATCGATGATGCTCTTGACCAGATCGCCGATCGAGACGATGCCGACCAGCTTGCCGTCATCCAGAACCGGCAGATGGCGAGTGTTCTTTTCCGTCATGATGGCCATGCACTGGTCGACCGTTTGGTCGGGTCGCGCAAAAATGACATCGGCCGTCATCACATCGCGGACCAAGGTTTGCGGCGATGATCTGCCTTTCAAGAAAACATTGCGGGCATAATGACGCTCGGTAAAGATGCCAACCAGCGCCTCGTTTTCGACCGCCACCAAGGCGCCGACATTTTTGCGCGCCATCTCTTCGAGGGCATGTAACACCGTGTCGTCGGGACGGATTGTCCAGACCTCGCGACCTTTCTTATCGAGCACCTGTTCAACCGTTGTCATGCTCGCAATCCCGCAATTTAATGGTCCGCTGTTACCCCGGTCACCTCTCGTGCAAGCAAGATCGTATCAGCTGACGTCTTCACCCGGCGCCACGGTGTGAGAGGCCGGAGAAGCCGGAAACACCGTGGGATCTCCATGGCGGTCTTGCCAATCGCACTGCCTCAGCAATTGTCGCGTCTGCTCGAGACCGGCCGCCAAGATGCAATCGCCATCGATATTTTGTCCCGCGCCGTCACGCAGCAGATAGTCACGGCGCCACCGCTCAAACATCGTTACATTCGGACAAAACCGCCGCGGTGCGTCATCCCAATGCCGCCCGCGCAGCCATCTGTCGCAACGTTTCTTATTAGCACAGTACGCACAACGGTGATCGGCGAGCTTCAGATCTGACCAGTGTCGCGCCACGATGTCCCGCGTCGAGAAATGAAACACGGTCAACATTTCGGCGAGCCGATGACGATGCGGCGCTATCGGCTTTTTCCGGTCGAAGAGGTCGGCGCGCCGCAACTTTCGCACGGCCAGCGCCTTATTGATCTCTCGATCGGAAGCGCGGCCCAGCGGATGCCGCAGCGGATCGTCGCTCAACATCTGCCCCAGCTTCGCCACGGTTCGCTGAGCGTGTCGTCTGAAAGCAACCATCTCGCCCTCTTTCATTTGGCGCGAAGCGGTTATGCAACTTATATGGGATAGGCGAACCGAGTCGCGATTGATCTAAATCAACGGCGCCACTTGCGCATGGTTGACGCCAATAATCTGAAATCCGCTGACCGCCGGCCGACAACAGGCCAGAACGGAAACTCATGAACGAGCGCATCTGCGCAGCCGTGCCGCAACGTGGCGGCCCCTGCGCCGCGTGAGACGACCGCTTTATATCGCCGCCGGTGCATTGTAGCATCGCTAATCGACGTGGCTGCGTCGTCCATCGGCGTTGTTGCGAACAACGCATAGCAGGGGGAGAGCGATGTGCGAACTGTGTGACGCGGGGCAACCGCAGGACCATTCGGGATCGCGGCGCGATTTCATCAAGACAACCGCTGCGGGCAGCGCGGCCGCCGCCGGCCTGTCGCTGCTCGGCGCGCTGCCGGCCGCCGCGCAAGGGGCATCAGTGCCGCCCGACACCGGCACCGCCGGGCGCCGCTACGTCATCCGCGGCGGCGCGGTGCTCAGCATGGATTCGAGCGTCGGCGATTTCGCCCAAGCCGATGTGATCGTCGAGGGTAAAAATATCGCCGCGGTCGGCCGCAACCTCGACGCCGGCGACGCCACGGTGATCGACGCCGCCGGCATGATCGTGATGCCCGGTTTCATCGACACCCACCATCACCAGTTCGAGACCGCGCTGCGCAGCTTCCTCGCCGATGGTCTGCTGTTCAACGACGGCCTGCCGCACGGCGCGGTCAACTATTTCGATTTCATTCTCGGCAAGTTCTCGCGGGTCTACCGGCCCGAGGACGTCTATATCTCCGAGGTGTTCGGCTCGCTGAGCCAGCTCGACGCCGGCGTCACCACGGTGCACGACATCTCGCAGATCCATCACTCGCCGGCGCACACCGACGCGGCGATCCAGGGGCTGGCCGACGCCGGCCGGCGGTCGTTCCTCGGCTATTTCGAAGGGCACGGCCCGGCGACCCAGTATCCCGACGACGTGCGGCGGATCACCAAGCAGTATTTCGCTTCGACCGATCAGCTGCTGACGCTGGCGATGGGCGGCGAAATCTATCTGCCCAACTATGAGAAGCCGTGGCAGCTGGGCCGCGAACTCGATTTGCCGGTGGCCGCCCACGTGCTCGGCAACTTCGGCATCCCGCAGGCCTTCGACGCGCTGGCCAAGGCCGATCAGATCGGGCCGGACAACCTGTTCATCCATATGACCGGCATGTCCGACGACGCCTGGAAGGTGGTCGCCGACAAGGGTGCGGCGGTGTCGATCGCCGCGCCGATCGAAATGACCATGCGCCACGGCATGCCGCCGATCCTGAAAAGCCTTGAGATGGGCATTCAGCCGTCGTTGAGCACCGATGTCGAATGCACCATGACCGCCGATTTCTTCACCCAGATGCGCTCGATCATGACCCTGCAGCGCGCGCTGGTGAACGAGGCGGCGCTGGCCGGCGAGCAAAACCTGCCCGCGCTGCTGACCTCGCGCGACGTCATTCGCTTCGCCACGGTGGAGGGCGCCAAGAGCCTCAAGCTCGACGGCAAGGTCGGCACCCTGACGCCGGGCAAGGAGGCCGACATCATCCTGCTCGACGCCAACGCCATCAATGTGGCGCCGCTCAACCATGTGCCGGGTGCGGTGGTGACGCTGATGGAGCGCAGCAACGTCGACACGGTGATGGTCGCCGGCAAGATTCGCAAATGGCAGGGCCAGCTGCTCGATGCCGACCTGCCCAAGCTACGCGCCGAACTGGAAGCGTCGCGGGACTTTCTGTTCAAAGCGGCCGGCGTCGAACGCGATCTGTTCCGCGTCTAGCTCGAAAAGCGGGCGGCCGATAGGTTGCCTGACCCTGTAACCGCTGGAGCCGCCATGCACGCCTTCACCCTGCACACCACCCCGCACATCGTGTTCGAGCCGGGCGGCATTCGCCGGCTCGGCGAGATCGCTGGCGCGCGGCTCGGCGAGCGCGTCCTGCTGGTCACCGACCCCGGCCTGCGCCAGGCTGGCCTGGTCGAGCCGGCGGTCGCGGCACTGACGGCGAGCGGCGCTACGGCCGCGGTCTACGGCGAGGTCGAGGAAGACCCCTCGCGCGCCACCGTCGAGGCCGCCACTGCGCTGGCCGTCGAATTTGACGCCAGCGGCATCGTCGGCTTCGGCGGCGGCT
>JBFKGW010000272.1:0-4560 GCA_041633145.1 Alphaproteobacteria bacterium | reverse complement strand
GGCGGCAGAGCAAGGTTCCGGTGGCCTAAGTCTGTCGTCCTCGAACGTTTCTAGCAACCGCGGCCTGTCCGGGCCGCCGTTTTGCTGTGGCGCACCGATGAGCGGCGTTTAGATCGAAATAGCTAAATCTGGTGCGGGCGGTGGGACGCGAACCCACAAGCCAATGAAGGCACAGGATTTTAAGTCTACAGCTCGAACTCGAACTTTTGCCCGTCGTCGCCGGCGGGGGGCGACTCGCCAGCGCCTTCCGGCGCGGCTGGCTGGCCGGCCGCCTTGGCTTGGTCGGCGGCGCGCTGTTGAAATAGCGCCATGAAGTCGACCGGATGGATCAGCAGCGGCGGAAATCCGCCATCGCGCACGCACTCGGCGACGATGGCACGGGCAAACGGAAAGAGCTGGCGCGGCGCTTCCACATACAGCATCGGCGCGACATATTCCTCCGGTACCTCGCCAAGAGTAAATATGCCGGCATAGGCCGCTTCGACCAAAAACAGGTTTTTGTCGTCCGACTTGCCTTCCGCGCGCACCGTCAACGTGACCTCGAAGGTCGAACCCTCCAACTGCACTGCCGTTGTATCGATACCGACCTCGACGTTTGGCGCGCCGCCCTGTTGCATCAGGCTGGCGGGGGCATTGGGGTTCTCGAAGGAAAGATCCTTCACGTATTGCGCATTGATCACCATGGCCGGCTGGCCATCGGGCTGCGCCTGGCTATCGGCGGCCGGCTGGTTGGTGGTTTCGTCGGACATGTCCGAATTCCTGATAATTGAGAAAATACGAATGAGCGAGCGCTTGGCTAGCACGTCTGCGCGGACGCAACAACCAACGCTTCTGTAATCATTAGGGCGGTCTATGGCGAGTCTGGCGGTTTCTTTTCCAGATCGCTTTTTATTTCGACCGCATCGGCATCGACGACAGGGCCGCGTGGGTCCTCAAACGGCCGATTACTCGCCATTTCGAAGTGGACACCCTTGGCGTTTTGCAGAGCTCGCCAGACATAGCGTCCCAGAAGGCGGCGCAGCGGCGGCACCAATAGCGTGAACCCCACCGCATCGGTTAAAAACCCCGGTGTGAGCAGCAACGCGCCGGCGAACAACAAGCAAACGCCGTCGAACAATTCTCGAACCGGCAGGCGCTGGGCCTCCATCTCCTGTTGCGCCCGCTGCAGGGTGCTTAGGCCCTGGTGGCGGATCAAAGCGGTGCCGGCCATCGCGGTCGCGATAACAATTGCGATAGTCGGCCACAGACCAATAAGGCCGCCGACCTCAATAAAAAGGGCGATTTCAATCAGCGGCACGCCAATAAAGGCGAGCAAAATCCAAAGGGTCATTCTTGTTCTTTCTGTGCGATATGCTTATGTAGGTTGGTAGCAGGCGAGGAAATTTCCAGGAATTTGCCAGGGCATGCGGTCGAACCCTGGCTGCTGTATAATCGAAACAGTAACCTTTACGATTGTAGCCTCACGCCAGACCGGTGTAGATCACTATCCTGATCTGCGGTTGCAGCGACACCGCTGCTGATCATTTTAGTCGAAGCCCACGACCGGGCGGGAATGCAGGAAACGCAGTGTCTATCGATTTACTCCTTTTCGCGTTGATCGCGGCCTTCCTGGTGTTCCGCTTGCGCAGCGTGTTGGGGCGGCGAACCGGCAACGAACGCCCGCCGATCGAGCCCAACGCCCGCCGCGGCGGGCAGCGTCCAGCGCCGGCGGCTGACAACGGCAATGACGAAAATGTCGTCGCGCTTCCCGAGCGCCAATCCGAAGACACTTTCATCGAAGAGGCGGAGGGCGACCTTGGCGAGAATCTGCGAAAAATCCGCAGTGCCGACTCTTCTTTCAATACCGAGCAATTCCTCGAGGGCGCACGCGCAGCATTCGAGATGATCGTTACCTCGTTTGCCACCGGTGATCGCGAGACGCTGCGGCCGTTGCTCAGCGACGAAGTCTACGAAAACTTCGCCGGCGCCATCGTCGAGCGGGCCGACCAAGGCAACGTCATGGAGATGACCCTGGTGGGCATTCGCTCGAGTGACATCATCGAGGCTTCGATGGACGGCCGGGTCGCCTTTGTGACGGTCAAGTTTGTCACCGAACAGATCGAAGTGACCCGTGACTCTGCTGGCGAGGTTATCAGCGGTGATCCGACGCGTGTAACGACGGTAACGGATATATGGACGTTTGCACGCAACACCCGCTCGCGCAATCCCAACTGGACCCTGGTCGCGACCGAAGCCCCCAATTGACGGCGCCACGCGCCTTACCGATCCCCCTTATCGTAGGCCGCGCGCGTTGGCCCACAGCCAATCGCTGGCGGAACTTCATCTGGATGTTCGCCATGCTGTTGGCTGCCTGTGAACTGCCAACCCCCAAGGAAGCGCCGCCCAGCATCGAACTGACCAAGGTATCCTTCGCCGATTTACCAGGCTGGCGCGAAAGCGACCCGGCGGCTTCGTTGGAAGCTTGGCGGCGCTCGTGTGCGCGGATTACGGCGATGGATCCCGCAGCGCCGCTTGGCGGCCAGGTCGGCGCCGGCACTGCAGGTGACTGGCAACCATACTGTTTTGCCGTCAACCAGTTTTCCGGTGGCACGGAAGCGTTTCGCGCCTTCGTCGAAGCCAATTTCACACCCTACGCGGTGGCTGGCGCGAATTCCCGCGAAGGCCTGTTCACCGGATACTTCGAACCGATCGTCAAAGCGTCGGAGCAGGCCGGTGGTTCCTACACCGCGCCGATCCACGGCTTGCCGTCGGACCACGTCACCGTGCGCTTGAAAGATTTCGATCCCGCGCTGGCCGGCCGCAGCCTGGTCGGCCGGGTCGAGAACGGCCACCTGCGCCCCTATCCCGATCGGGCCGCGATCGCCGGCGCAGCGGGCAGCGAGGCGGAGCGGGTGCTGTATTGGGCCGACGACGCCCTCGATGTGTTCATCCTCCAGGTTCAGGGCTCGGGCATCGTCGAATTGCCCGATGGCCGGCGCCAGCGCATCGCCTTTGCTGGCCACAACGGCCACGACTACGTCTCGATCGGGCGCTGGCTCATCGAACAGGGTGAACTTAAGACAGCTCCCTGGCAGGATATTCGTGCCTGGATGATGGAGAATCCCGCGCGGCGCGAGGAACTACTGGCGCGCAACCGGCGCTATATCTTTTTTCGCAAGATCGACGGCGATGGTGCGCAGGGATCCGCCGGCGTTCGCCTGACGCCCGGCTACTCGCTCGCCGTCGACACCAAATTCTTGCCGCTCAACGTGCCGCTGTGGTTGGACACCGTGCATCCCGGCGCGGGAAACCGGCGGATCCAGCGGCTGGTGCTGGCTCAGGACACCGGCAACGCAATCCGCGGGCCGGTACGCGGTGATTTATTCTGGGGGGTCGGACCCGCGGCCCTCGAGATGGCTGGGCGCATGAAAAGCCCCGGCAGTTATTATCTTTTGTTGCCAAACGGCGTCGTCCCGACGACTTAGCCCTGGGGCGTCTGGCACGCCCGAAAATATGTGCTAAACAGGCGTAGAGCGAACGGCGAGATCAGCGATATGGCGACTCCACGCGTGGCATTATTCGTGACCTGTTTGGTCGATTTGTTTCGGCCGACCGTGGGGTTTGCTGCGGTCAAATTGCTCGAGGATGCCGGCTGCACCGTCGACGTGCCGCGCGCGCAGACCTGCTGCGGTCAGCCGGCCTACAACTCGGGCGACCGGGCCGACACCAAGGCGATCGCCCGCCAGGTCATCGCCGCGTTCGAAGACTACGACTACACCGTCGCGCCGTCGGGCTCGTGCGCCGGCATGATCAGCCACCACTATCCGGCGCTATTCGCCGACGACCCCGAATGGTCGCAGCGCGCCCTGGCGCTCGCCGAAAAGACCCACGAGCTGGTGTCGTTCCTGACCGACGTGTTGGGCGTCGACGCCGTGTCGAGCGCCTATGACGGCGCGGTGACTTATCACGACAGCTGCTCGGGCCTGCGCGAACTGTCGATCCACGACCAGCCGCGCCGCTTGCTCGGCACGGTCGACGGCTTGCACCTGCGCGAGCTGCCCGACGCCAATGTTTGTTGCGGGTTTGGCGGTACCTTCTGCATCAAGTACGCCGACATTTCCGACCGCATGGTCGAGACCAAGATTCAGCAGGTCATCGAGACCGGCGCCGAAACGCTGCTGGCGGGCGATCTGGGCTGTCTCATGAATATAGCCGGTAAGCTGCAGCGCCAGGGCGCCGGCATTCGCGTGCGCCATGTCGCCGAGGTGCTGGCCGGTATGACCGACAAGCCGGCGATCGGCGAAGCGCGCGAAGAATAGGTGGCGCGATGACTGCAGCGACCAGCAGCCAGTTCAAGGCCAACGCGGCGCGCCAGCTCGCCGACGAGACGCTGCGCGGCGCGCTCAATCGAAGCCGCGGCCATTTCACCGGTGGGCGGCAGAAAGCCAAGGACAATCTGCCCGAGTTCGACGCGCTGCGTGACCAGGCGCGCGACATCAAAGAACACGCCCTGGCTAATCTCGACTTCTACCTCGAGGCCTACGAGGAAAACGTGGTCGCCAGCGGTGGGCACGTGCACTG
>JBFKGW010000271.1:0-4561 GCA_041633145.1 Alphaproteobacteria bacterium | reverse complement strand
GCCGGTGTTGATGCCGCATTTCACCTCGCCGGCCGCCTTTACGTCGTCCAGCGTGGCGGCGTGCGCCCCGCCGGCCACACCGCCGGCAACCCATAAGGCGGCCGCTGCGACGGCAGCACTCGTGATTGCTGTAAATTTCATACTCCACTCCCTGTTTGTTGATTACCCGCGCCACGGCCGGCGCGTGCAAATTGCTATCCCACGCCAATACTGCAACGTTAGCCCCCGGCCGACAACCGACTTTAGTTGAATAGCGGTTTTGTGTTCGCCGCCGCCCGATTTGGCCCGATTGGCGGTGCGCCGGGCAGGCTGAGCAGTTGTTTTAGTTAACTTTCGGCTTTTTCAGGTAATCGGCGCGCGCGCCGCTATCGACGGTGATCGACAGGGTGCGGCCGTCGCGCTGCAGGGTCAGCGGTACCGGCACGCCGGCGCTGCCGAGCGCCCACACCTTGCGGAACATGGTCGACAGGCCGCTGACCGGTTCGCCGGCAACGCCGATCACCAGGTCGCCGAGTTCGACGCCGGCGCGCATGGCCGGCCCGCCATTGGCCATGCCGGCGACGACCAGCCTGTCTTCGGCTTCCGCGGTGGTCATGCCAAGCCACGGCCGCGCCGGCTTGCTGGCCCGGCCAAGCGTTAGCAGATCGTCGTAGATCGGCTTGAGAATGTCGATCGGCACAATCATGTTGCCGTCGATTTGCTCCTCGCCCGGTAGCGCCTGCTGGATATACAGCGAGCCGATGCCGATCAGTTGACCGGTCCGGTTAAATACCCCGGCGCCGCTCCACTTCGGGTGGGCGGGAATGGTGAAAATCGCGTCGTCGAGCAGGTACTCCCACGATCCGGCAAATTCACGCACCGAAACGACTTGGGCATTAACTGCCTCGTCGGCGCCGCCCTGGCCAGCGACGATCACCGGTTCGCCAACGCTTATCGAGTAGGATTCGCCGATGCTGGCGGCTGGCAAGCCGAGATCGCCCAAGGCTTGCACCAGGCCGAAGCCGGTCTCCTGGTCGTAGGCGACAACGTGGGCAGGCAGCGCCACGTTGTTGTTGCCGACCAACCAGACTTCCTCGGCTTCGGTCACCAGATAGCCGATCGTCAGCACCCGGCCGCTATCGTCGATGACGACGCCCTGGCCTTCGCGTTCGGTACCGAGAATCGGCGCGGTGAAGGCGTCTTCGGGGATGGTCGCGCGCAACGACACGACCGACGACAACACGTCATCGAGATCGAAGGAAACCTCGTCGCGCTGGGGATGGCTGCCCAGCCGCATGCTCCAGAATTGGGGGTTCGATGGGTCGCTCACGCAGAATACCTCAACAACATTATACTAGTGCTTAGTTCGATTCGACGTTCCGACTATATAGCATGCCTGCGCTGCGAGCGCGCCGCAGCCGGTTAGGCAGCGGCGTGCGTAACTAGACGCGGCTAACCGCCTCGCCTGGCGCATATTCCTCCTGCCGGCCGCCGCCTTTCTTGCTGAAATTGCGGTCGAAGTACCAGGCCAGGTAATCGATCATCGCCATCGGCTCGAATTTGGCGGGATTGTCGGCGCTGACGCAGGTCGGCAGCGGCTCGGCGACGGTGTCCCAGGTCGGGTTGAAGAAAAATGCCGTCGAATAGCGGTCGTTCTTCGGCGGTACCACGCGATGGGGCGTGGCGAGGAAGCGCCCGTTGGTCCAGCGGTTCATGAATTCGCCGGTATTGACGATGAACGCATCGCCGACCTGTTCTGCCGGCAGCCAGCGCCCGCTCTGGCTCTGGATCTGCAGGCCCGGCTCTTCCGACAGCGGCAGGAAGGTGATGAAGCCATGGTCGCGGTGCGGCGAGATACCGAACTGGTTTTCCTCGGCGTCGACCGCTGGGTAGAAGGAATTGCGCGTCGTCCACATGGGATCGGCGAAATACGGCTCGAAATAATCCGCCGGCAGGTCGAGCGCGCGGGCATAGAGCGGCAGCATCTTGAAGGCCAGCGCCTCGACGGTCGCGTAGTACTCGAGCATTTTTTCGCGGTAGCCCGGAATTAATGCCTCATCGGGCCACTGATTGGGGCCGTGAAAGCGCCGTTTCGCCACGATCGAGGGATGATCCGGCGCGCGCTCGCGACACGTCAGGATGGTCTCGTTGAGGTCGGGTTTGGTGTTCTGATTCACCGTCGACGTCACATAGATCGACGACTTCGCCGGCACGTAACCGAGCGAGTTCTCGTTGATCTTGAGCTTCAGCTTTTCTTCCAGCGGCAGGGCGAAAAACCGGCGTAGTTGATCGTAGGTCTGAAGGATCAGTTGGCGCGGCACGCCGTGATTGACGATGAAATAAAAGCCGACATGTTCCTGGGCGTGGCGCAGCTCAGTGGCGAGCTGTTCCAGCGCGTCGCCGTCGCCGGCGAGATAGGGGCCAATGTCGAGGACCGGAATTGCAGTCGGTTCGTCGAGGCCGGCGTCGAGTTCGGCTTGGGCGCTCATTTACCGGTTCTCCTTGTTGCTGGAACCTGGCGCGGGCGCAGGTTGAAACAATCGGTAAAGGCTTGGAAAGCCGCGCCAAAAGTCACACCGCCAGAAAGTAAGCATGCGCCGCAGTCGGGGGGCTGTCAAACGATAGAAAACTTGGAATTCGGGTCGTTGTGCAGTGGTTGAAAGCGGCGGTGGTGTAGCCGCAAAACCATCGAAAGAACGTTCCGGCCAATATAGTTAATTTTGAACTGACGAGACGGCCAAATAGGTTTATCCTGATCGGCGAATAGGTCAGTTGCAAAGCTTGTCGGTGAATATAATCGCCAAAAAGTTGTAGAAAAATACAACCTATGTAAGCAACAGCAATAAAAATTAGAAATTAGTGGTTATCAGGGGAGGAACCGCCAGTGAAACCTGCGCCGTTTCAATATGAACGCCCCGAGACGATCGAAGGCGTTCTAGCCACACTCAACCAATACGGTGAGGACAGCAAAATTCTCGCCGGCGGACAAAGTCTCATCGCGATGATGAATACGCGTGTGTTGCAGCCGCGTGTCGTCATCGATATCAACCACGTGCCGGCCCTCGACACCTTGGATATCGAAGACGATTCGCTGGTTATCGGAGCATTGGTCCGGCACAACGAGGTTGCCGAAGCGCCGGTGGTGCGCGAAGTCGCGCCGTTGATCGCCGAGACTTATCCGCACGTCTCGCACCATCCGATCCGCAACCGTGGCACGCTGGTGGGCAACCTTGCCCACGCCGATCCAGCCTCGGAAATGCCGGCGGTGATGTTGGTCGCCGAGGCGGCCGTCACCCTGCGCCGCCATGACAATACGCGCACGGTGCAGGCGGCCGACTTTTTCGTCGGCCCGTTCGAGACGGCGGCGCGGCCCGATGAGCTGCTGACCGAAGTTCGTGTTCCGGTTGCGCCGAGCGGGCAGGGCTGGGGCTTTCGCGAGTTCAGCCCGCGCAAGGGCGATTTCGCGCTGGCCTCGGTCGCCACGGTAATGACGGTGGCCGACGGCCAGATCGACACCGTGCGCCTGGCGTGCGCCGGCGTCGGCCCCTGTGCCAGCCGCGTGGCCGACGCAGAGGGGTTGCTGACCGGCGCAACCCCTGGGGAGGAGGCATTTGCCGAAGCGGCGGAGACGGTCGTGGCGTCGATCGATCCGCAGGAGGATTTTCACGCCGATGCGGCCTACCGCCGCGATCTGGTCGGCAGCCTGGTACGGCGCGCGCTGGCCGATGCGCATTCCCGCTGCGCGGCTTGAGACTGGTTGGGGAGGATAAAGATGGAAAAGCTAAGCGTGACCCTGACGGTCAACGGCACCACCTACGAACGCGACGTCGAACCCCGCATGCTGCTGAGCGATTTTCTTCGCGAGCAGCTCGGCCTGACCGGCACCCATGTCGGCTGCGAACACGGCGTCTGCGGCACCTGCACGATCTTGGTCGACGGCAAATCGACGCGGTCGTGCCTGTGTTTCGCCGCGCAGGCGGAAGGATGGGAGATCGAAACCGTCGAATCCCTGGGTGGCGTCGACAACATGCACGCGCTGCAGGAAGCGTTTTGGGAGAAACACGGCCTGCAATGCGGGTTCTGCACGCCGGCGATGCTAATGGTCGCCGTCGAGCTCTTGCGCGACAACCCGGCGCCAACGCGGGCGGAAATTCGCGAAGCGGTGTCGAGTAATTTATGCCGATGCACCGGTTATCAAACCATCGTCGAAGCGATTGAGCTGGCCGCCGAACGGATGCGCCAGCAGGAGGCAGCGGAATGAGCAATACCAGCGATCGCATCCCGCCGAGCCGGCAGGAAGAAGCGCCGAAATCGGAATACACCTGGATCGGCAAGAGCATGAAGCGGGTCGAGGATCCGCGGTTACTCACTGGGCATGGCAAATACGCCGACGATGTGGTGCTGCCCAACATGGCGCACGCCGCTGTGCTACGCAGCCCGCATGCCCACGCCAAGATCGTTTCCATCGACACATCGGCGGCGGCTGACCTGCCGGGCGTGCTCGCGGTGATGACCGGCGAGGATGTCGCCGCGGTCACCGGGCCGCTGCCGACGTTTGCCAGCCCACCGTGCGAGCAGCGCT
>JBFKGW010000270.1:0-4563 GCA_041633145.1 Alphaproteobacteria bacterium | reverse complement strand
TCAAAGTCTATTTACAAACTACTCCTCCAAGGTGCCTCCGCATTGATGTGCATCAAGCAAATCGATGACCGGTTTGGGTCAACTCCGGACGAAACCACCTATCGTGAATTACGGCTGCAATTGGGGGTAAAGCGGATGTCGAGCGTGCAACGCGTTCGCGAAAGGTTTCCTCCAACCAATAATAAAATCATCAAGGTTTTGGGCGGTGTTTTGACACGTGTCAGTAACGTCCTTTACCCGTGTTAGCCGGCGCGCTCGAACAACTGAACCAGATTTCCGTCCGGGTCGCGAAACGTGAGCGCCTTGCCATGGTCGCCCATGTCGCGCTCCTCGACGATCTCGGCGCCGCCCGCCACCACCTGATCGCGGCTGGCCGCAATGTCGTCGACCTCGAAGATGATTACCGCGCCGGTCGCGCCGGGCGCGCCTTCGGCCGACGAACTGAGTGAAAAGTTGACGTCGCCGGCCTTCATCTGCGCCCACTTCTCACCGTCCTGAAAGGTCAGGGAAAGACCCAGCGCGTCGCGGTAGAAGGCGACCGCGCGATCCATGTCGCGGGTGATGTAGTAGGCATTCTGGAGCTTCTTGACCGTCATCGGTCCCTCGGTCGGTTAGGCGCCAGCCCAGTTGATCACGCCGGTTTGCGAAACACCACCGACAGATTGTTGACCGGCATGTCGATCACCCGCTCGAGAACGAGGCCCTCGCCTTCCGCCGCGATCTCAACCTCGTCGAGGTCGCGCACGCCCCATTGCGGGTCGCGCGCACGCAGCGAGCGGTCGAAGTCCTCGTTGCTCGGCGCGCTGTGGGCGCCGCCGCGCCGGTAGGGGCCGTAGAGATACAAGATCCCGTCCGGCGGCAGAATGCGGCCAGCACCGGCCAGCAACCCAAGACAGGTCTGCCACGGCGCAATGTGGATCATGTTGATATTGACGATCGCGGTGATCGGCCGCTCCGGCGGTTCCTGTTCGACCGGCCATACGGGCGCGCAGGCATCGAGCGTGACCGCCGGCAACAGGTTGGCCGCCGGTACGCGCTCGCGCCACGCTTCGATGCTATCGATCAGCGCGCGGTCGAATTCGCTGGGCAGCCAGCGCAGCGGCGCCAGCTCGGGCGCGAAATAGGCGGCGTGCTGGCCGGTGCCGCTGGAGACCTCGAGCACGGTGCCCGAGGCCGGCAACACCTCTTTGAGCACGTCGAGGATCGCCTCGCGGTTGCGCTCGGCCGACGGCGCGGATTGGGCGCGGCGGCTCATCGCACCAACGCCTCGTGGTGGTCGACCAGATCGCGCAACCGTACCATCGCCGGATCTTCCAGGCCCTCGCGTTCCAAGGCTTCGACCAGCAGATCGAGATATTCCCGGCAGCGGCCCCAATCGCCCTCGGCGCGGGCGATGATCGCCGCGGTTTCGTGCTCGGGCAGATGGCCGGCGTAATTGCGATGGGCGCGGTTACCGACGAAGCAGATCGCCGGCACCATGCCCGCGCTGGTCACGACCGGACACCAGGTCGGAAAATAGACGCCGCTGAACATTTCCCGGCGCCATAACGCCGCCAAGTCGCCGTCTTGCGTATGGTTGTGCAACCGGAAGACCTTTCCCTGGCAAGCCTCGCTGTCGGGTTCGAGCGCCAGGCCGAGGCCCGGGTTGCCCGGCCGGCCGCGCGCGCGGATGGTCCAGAAACTAAACTTGCGGGAATAGCCATGCACCGTGCCGTTGCGCGCCTCGGCCGGTTCGAAACCGGGCTTCCAGATCAGCGATCCGGCCGCAAAGACCCAAATCGCGCCGGGATCGGGCGCCTTGACCAGGAACTCGTTCAGATGAACCAGGCGCGCCTGTTCGGAGAGATCGACGGTCGCGGTGGGCGGCGGGTTGACGGCGAACTTGGACACGGGAACTACGGCGGCGAAATCTGGTAAACGTCTGGTCTCGGCATCTTGTTTAGATACGCCAGAAAACTTGAGCAGTACACCGCCGCTCCTGCTATCCTAGATAAAAATCACCACCCAAAAACACGAGAGAGTTGAGAGTATGGCATCCGCAGATTTGAAAGCACACACCTTCGGCTGGATCGGCACCGGCAAAATGGGCTATCCGATGGCCGAACGGCTGATCGGCGCCGGCGTCGACGTCAAGGTCTATAACCGCACCAAGGCCAAGGCCGAGCCGCTCGGCGTCGCCGTCGTCGACGCGCCGGCCGACCTGGCCGACCGCGACATCGTCTACACCATCGTCACCGACGATGCGGCGTTCCGCGCGACGGTGCTCGGCCCCAACGGCGTGTTATCGGGCGACACCGTGCCAAAGATCTTGCTCGATTCTTCGACCGTCTCGCCGGAAGCCTCGGAAGAAGTGCGCGCGGCGGCCAACGCCAAGGGCGCGGCCTTCCTCGCCGTGCCGATCAGCGGTAACGGCCACGCCGTCAAGGCCGGCAAGGCGACCCTCGGCGTGTCGGGCCCACGCGAGGCCTACGACCTGGTCGAGCCCTATCTAGAGCAGATCGGCGGCGCCGTGACCTATCTCGGCGAGGGCGATGCCGCCCGCCTGGCCAAGCTGGCGCACAACGTCATGCTCGGCGTGGTGGCGCAGAACCTGGCCGAAATCACCGTGTTCGCCGAAAAGGGTGGCGTCGCCCGGCACGCCTTCCTCGAATATCTCAATCGCAGCGTGATGGGATCGATCTTCACCGCCTACAAGACCCCGGCCTTGGTGAACCTCGATTTCACCGCGACTCACACTTGCAAAATGTTACGCAAAGACATGGAGTTAGCGCTTAACGCTGCAAGAGCACTTGAAGTTCCGATGCCGATCGCCAATCACACGCGCGACATCCTGCAGGCCCTGATCGGTAGCGGCCACGGCGATTCCGATTTTGCCGCGCTGATCGAGCTGCAGGCCAAGGCATCGGGCTACGAAATCGAAGCCGAAAACGTCGCCGTATCGGACGGTCTGCAAGAGGCCGCCGAATAGCAGAACGGCAAAGGCAGGCGCCATGAGCGAGACCACCCCACCCCGGCCCAACTCGCCGGAGGCCCGCGACGTTGCCTCGGTGATCCACCCGCTGACCAACCTCAAGCGGCACCTGGAAACCGGGCCGGTGGTGGTCGAAGAGGGCGAGGGCGTCTGGGTCACCGATATCCACGGCAAGCGCTACATCGAAGGGATGTCGGGGCTGTGGTGCATATCTTTGGGCTATGGCCAGGAGCGGCTGGTCGAGGCGGCGGCGGCGCAGATGCGCCGCCTGCCCTACTACCACCTGACCAATCACAAGAGCCATTCGCCGGTGATCGAGCTGGCGGAAAAACTGCTCGAGATCGCGCCGGTGCCGATGTCGAAGGTGTGGTTCGCCAATTCCGGCTCGGAAGGCAACGACAGCGCCGCCCGCATCGCCTGGTATTACTGGGCGGCGGTCGGCCAGCCGCAGCGGCGCAAGATCATCGCCCACCGCCAGGCCTACCACGGCAACACCATCGCCGCGGCCAGCCTGTCGGGCATGTACTACAACCACGCCTCGTTCGGCCTGCCGCTCGACGGCTTTTTGCACGTCACGCCGCCGCACCACTATCGCTTCGCCGAACCGGGCGAGAGCGAAGAGGCGTTCACCAGCCGGCTCGCCGACGAACTCGATGCGGTGATCCAGGCCGAGGGGGCGGACACCATCGCCGCGTTTTTCACCGAACCGATCATGGGCTCGGGCGGCGTTATCGTGCCGCCGCGGGGCTATTTCGCCAAGGTGCAGGCGGTGCTCGCCAAGTACGATATTCTGCTGGTCGCCGACGAGGTGATCACCGGCTTCGGGCGCACCGCCAACATGTTCGGCACCACCACCGTGGGGCTCAAGCCCGACATGATCGTCTGCGCCAAGGGCCTGTCGAGCGCCTACATCCCGATCTCGGCGCTGCTGGTGAACGGCAAGGTGTTCGACGCGATCGCCGAGGAAAGCGACCGGGTCGGCGTATTCGGCCTGAGTTTCACCTATTCCGGCCATCCGGTCTCAGCGGCGGTGGCGCGCGAGGCGCTCGCCATCTACGAGGACGAGGACATCGTCGGCCACGTGCGGCGCATGACGCCGCACTTTCAGGACGGCCTGCGCGAACTACTCGACCATCCGCTGGTCGGCGAGGTGCGCGGCGAAGGGCTGCTCGCCGGGGTCGAGCTGGTGCGCGACAAGGCCACCCACGAACCATTCGATGCCAAGCTCGGCATCGGGCCGTTCTGCAACCAGCGCGCCGAAGCGCACGGCCTGATCGTGCGCGCGATCGGCGACACCATCTCGTTCTGCCCGCCGCTGATCATCACCCGAGACGAGATCGAAGAGATGATCGCGCGCTTCCGCCTGGCGCTCGACGACACCTGGGCGCGGGTGCAGGGCGAGGGTCTCGCAGCGGCGGAATAAGCGCCAGGGTCGGTCGTTCTAAAGCGCCTGCCGACACGCGAGTTCGGCAATCGTAATTCCAAATCTTCCCTTGTCCCATTCTGGGGGTGGCCTCGCCGGTCGTAACTGGCCGTGAGCGGTTACGGCCGAAACCAGCCATCAGGCGAGATTCGGAATTTCGGATTTGATA
>JBFKGW010000269.1:0-4568 GCA_041633145.1 Alphaproteobacteria bacterium | reverse complement strand
ATGGTGCAGGGCGACTGGGTCAAGCCCGGCGCCACGGTGATCGACGTCGGCATCAACCGGGTGCCGGCGCCGACCGACGACGAGCCCAATAAGACGCGCCTGGTCGGCGATGTCGATTTCGAGGCGGCGATTGCCGTCGCTGGCGCGATCACCCCGGTGCCCGGCGGCGTCGGCCCGATGACCATCGCCTGCTTGCTGGCCAATACGGTGACGGCGGCGTGCCGCCAGAACGGTATCGACGCACCGGCCTTCTAACGATGCGTCCGGTCTAGCTGTCGGCAAACACCCGTTTTAGCAGCGCGTTGGCCTCGGCGCGGGCCTGATCGCGGGCAGATCTGTTGGGTTGCATGACGACATGGCCGAACCGGCGGTGCTGAAAATCCTTGACTGCAGTGCCGTCGAAGCCGTGATGGGCGCCGGGGAATACCACGGCGCGAACGTCTTTGCCGTGTTTTGCCGTCAGGTCTTCCTTGGCCATGCACAGACTGGCCGGGATGAGCGTGTCCTTTTCGCCAACCATAAACAGATAGGCTGCATCGGGCATGGAGTCCGCCATGAGATTAAAGTGACAGCCGCCGTAGAGCATGATGAACGCTCGCGGCATGATGCCGATACGGTGGGCCATCGAGCTGACTAGGCCGGCGGAACTGACGGTCATGGTGGCGCCGTTGGACAGGCCCTGCACGGCCACGCGTTTAGTGTCGATACGCGGATGGGTGGCCAGCACCGTCAGCGCGTCGGCGACATCATAAGGCGAGCGCGGAATAACGCGGCCGTTTCGGTCGGCATTGCGCGGTGCCATATAGTCGAGCAGGAAGGTGGCATAGCCCTGGTCGCGCCAGTACGACGCCCAGCCTTGTTCCGCCGCATCGATGCCATCAGCGCTGTGAACGATCACGACCAGCGGCACCCGGCCGGTGACGTTCTGTGGAAACTCGAGTGTGCCGCGGATGTTGGTTTTTTGTCCTTTCCACGCCACCGTAGTGGGAAAGGAAAAGCGGCCTTCGTCGTCGGCGGTCAAGCTGGATTTGAGGCCGCTTGACCGACTTAATTGCGTATCGGTGGCGGCATTCTCGTGGAATTCGGCGATTTGAATTTCGCGGGAATGCGCCGCTATGGTGATGGTCAGGGACGTGATGGCGAAAATCAGAAAAGCGGCGGCGGCAAAGGCGATTCGCTGCTTCGCGAGTCTTGTCATGTATCCTACCTGAATGTTGCCTATCGAATGTATCTCACGAGGTTCCGGCGCACGCTTGCTCGCTCGCCGGAAAGTAGCAAAATTGTACGGCTTTATTCGCTGTTTATTCGCGGTATTTCCGCAGTTTTATTGCTTAAAAAACCGGCGGTTTATTGGCTAAATTTCCCGCGATTTTCGCGCAAAACGGGACGCCGGCGAGGTGGCGCCGCATCAGGCCGCTAAGGCTGCCTTATGGCGCTCCTCGGAGGCGGTTTCGCGTCAGATTGGCCGCTTGTAGCGAATTACGCCTTTCGCCGTTTGGGCGTCGACGGGTTTGCCCTTGCGCATGACGATCAGCTTGCCGGACCGGGCGAGATGGAGCGCCTGCTGCTTGACCGCCGGCAGGTAGCGCCGCCATAGGTCGGGCGGGTCATTCGGCCGGCGGCGGCTATCGGCGACGGCGCGCGCGACGTCCTCCGGTGAGACCGATTTGTGCGGTTCCGCGGCGGCGAGCAGGTCGAGAATTGTTTGCGCAATGGGGTCGAGTGCCGGCGCAAATTCGGCAGGATCGGTGGTCATGGCGGCGCTGTCTAGCATGGCCGCCGCTTTGGACGCCAGTCCCACGATGCGCCTTTTCCAGCTTCGGCTGGACGAGTCGCGGCCGCTTCGGGATAATTCGGCGATGACCGGCGGCCTCGAGCACTTATTTGCGGCGACGGTCGCCTTCGTCGGCGGCCATTTCCTGCTGTCGAGCTCGCCGATACGCGCCACGCTGGTGCGCCAGTCCGGCGAACGGCTATTCCTGACCTACTACTCGGTGGTGATGACGGTGCTGTTCGTGTGGATGCTGTTCGCTTACGGCAACGCACCGTTCGAAGAACTCTGGACCGATATTGTAGTGCTCGAGTGGCTGCCCGCGGTAGTCATGCCGGTTGCCCTATTCCTGGCGATTTGCGGGCTGACCACGCCCAATCCGACGATGGCCGGCAGCGACGCGTTGACGGCGGGCCGCGATCCCACCCAAGGCATCATGCGCGTCACCCGCCATCCGTTTCTCAATGGCGTCGCGCTGTGGGCGGTGGCCCATCTGCTCGCCAACGGCGATACCGCCAGTCTCATAATGTTCGGCGGTCTGTTGATCCTCAGCACCGTCGGCATGTGGCACATCGACAAGAAAAAGGAAGCTCAACATGGCGCCGAGTGGGGGCCGGTCATGCTGACCACCAGCGCCGTACCGTTTTTCGCCTTGCTGCAAAAGCGCGCGCGCTTCGACTGGGCTGGTATCGGCTGGTGGCGCCTCGCGGTAACGATCGTGCTTTATATCGCCTTTGTTTGGGCGCACCCGCTAGTATTCGGCGTCGCCGCCTGGCCGGGAGTAATTTTCGGCTAGTCGCCGCCGCGCTCGGCTTTTTCCAGGCGCAGCCGGAGCGCCTGCAGCTTGATGAAACCCTCGGCGTCGCGCTGGTCGTAGACCGTGTCTTCCTCAAAGGTCACATGTTCGAGCGAATACAGGCTGTGCGGCGATTGGCGGCCGACCACGTGAACCCCGCCCTTGTAGAGCTTGAGCCGCACCGTGCCAGTCACCCAGCGCTGGCTCTCATCGATCAAGGCTTGCAACATGCGCCGCTCAGGCGAAAACCAGAAGCCGTTATAGATCAGCTTGGCATAGCGCGGCATCAGCTCGTCTTTCAGGTGCATCGCCTCGCGGTCGAGCGTAATCGACTCCATCGCCCGATGGGCCGCCAGCAGCACCGTGCCGCCGGGGGTCTCGTAGACGCCGCGCGATTTCATGCCGACGAAGCGGTTTTCCACCAGATCGACGCGGCCGATACCGTTGGCGCCGCCCAACTCGTTGAGCCGGGTCAGTAGCGCTGCCGGCGACAGTTTTTTGCCATCGATGGCGACCGGGTCGCCGCGCTCGAATTCGATCTCCACGTAGGTCGGCTTGTCGGGCGCGTCTTCGGGCGCCACGGTGCGCGAGAAGACGAACTCCTCGGGCTCGTGCCACGGGTCTTCCAGCGCCTTACCCTCGGCCGAGATGTGCAGCAGGTTGGCGTCGACCGAAAACGGCGCTTCGCCGCGCTTATCCTTGGCGATCGGGATCTGGTGCTTCTCGGCGAAATCGATCAGCTTGGTGCGCGAGTTGAGGTCCCACTCGCGCCACGGCGCGATGATCTTGATATCGGGGTTGAGCGCGTAGTAGCCGATCTCGAAGCGCACCTGATCGTTGCCCTTGCCGGTGGCGCCGTGCGAGACCGCGTCGGCGCCGGTCTCTGCGGCGATCTCGATTTGCCGCTTGGCGATCAGCGGCCGCGCGATCGAGGTGCCGAGCAGATAAACCCCCTCATAGAGCGCATTGGCGCGGAACATCGGAAACACATAGTCGCGCACAAACTCCTCGCGTAGATCCTCGATGTAGATTTCCTTGACCCCGAGCATCTCGGCCTTGGCCCGCGCCGGTTCAACCTCTTCGCCCTGGCCGATATCGGCGGTGAAGGTGACCACCTCGCAGTCATAGGTCTCCTGCAGCCATTTCAGAATGACCGAGGTATCGAGGCCGCCGGAATAGGCGAGCACTACTTTTTTAACGTCACTCGTCATTTTGGGCTTGTCATCGTGGGACCGTGCGGTTAGCGGGCGGCCGCGAGTATAGGCAGCGCGCCGGGCGAGGCAAGCATAGCGGCGTGCGTTTATTCCGCCGCGTTGCGGCCAAGCGCGTGTTTGGGCGTGCGCTCGCTGGCTGATTTGAGCTGGCCGCACGCCGCCATGATGTCTTCGCCGCGCGGCGTGCGCACCGGCGAGGGATAGCCGGCGTTGCGCACGATCTCGGCGAAGCGCTCGATGGCTTCGTCGCTCGACCGCTCGAACGGCGCGCCGGGCCAGGGATTGAACGGGATCAGATTGATCTTGGCCGGGATGCCGGCGATCAGGCGCACCAGCTCGCGGGCGTCGGCCTCGCTGTCGTTGACGCCCTTCAGCATGACGTATTCGAAGGTGATACGGCGCGAATTGCGCGCGCCGGGGTAGTCGCGGCAGGCCGCGAGCAATTCGGCGATCGGGTATTTGCGGTTGAGCGGCACGATCTCGTCGCGCAGCTCGTCACGCACGGCATGCAACGACACCGCCAGGCCGACGCCGAGTTCTTCGCCGCAGCGCCGGATCATCGGCACCACGCCGGCGGTCGACAACGTGATGCGCCGGCGCGAGATGGCGATGCCCTCGCCATCCATGACGATCTTAAGCGCCGCCGCCACGTTGTCGTAATTGTACAGGGGCTCGCCCATGCCCATCATGACGATGTTGGACAACTGGCGCTCGTAGATGGTGCGCTGTTCAGCGGTCGGCCACTCGCCGAGATGGTCGCGCGCCAGCATGATCTGGCCGACGATTT